>NZ_JBPFDQ010000005.1:0-96374 GCF_059415045.1 Ferdinandcohnia sp. SAFN-114
TGTTTTTTCTGCCTATCACTTTTAGGTCGTTTTAGCCATTTAAAGTATCCACTTTTGGAAACTCCCAGAACGCTGCACATCTTCTCCACTCGGAAGTGGGAGCGGTTTTCATGAATAAATTCATATTTTACCGAGGGCTTTTCGCGAAGTAGTGCATCGCCTTTTTTAAGATTTCATTTTCCTCCTTTAGATCGCGTATTTCCTTCTGAAGGGCCTTTAATTCAGCCTCTTCTGATGAAAAAGATTTTACAGCCTTAATTTCTGGTTGCTGACCATACCTTTTCACCCAGCCATGTACAGTATTCTCGTTGACACCAATTTCTCTAGCTACCTGAGCTACAGCTTTATTGTTTTCACTGATATACTTTACTGTTTCAATTTTAAAAGCTTCATCGTATCGTTTACCTCTTGCCATACAGACACACCTCGTTATAGTTGATATATTTATTATAACAATCTGTGTCTACTTTTTAGTCTAGCATCATAACCTTCCGTCCGGTAGAAAGACTATACAATGACATAAGTATTGTGATGTGTATTCTTCTCATTCCACTATGGATAATGTTAGTGGATGACGTGTTTGAAAATATGACGAATATGTTCACCATCATCACCATTCCATTTGCGATTTTGGAATTAATATTGCTACTGCTCCTTGTGAAGCATGTAAAAAATAAAACACTTCTTAAGCACACATTGATCTATACAATCATCTACAAACTTGTGAAATTTTTTGGTGATGTCTATAAAAGCGGAAGCATTGCTGTAAAAACCGTATTAGTTGTAATTGGCTATCCACTATTGATCGCTATTACTTTTTTCATGTTTCCAATTACAATTGGGCTTGTCGCTTGGTTTGCTTATAAAAAGGTCAAGGCCTTCCAAAACATTCAAAAAGGAATCGAGATTGTCAAGGATGGTAATCTTCATCATCGAATCGAGGTTGTCGGAAATGGAGAATTTGCAAAACTTTCATCAAATGTCAACAGCATTACGGATGGGTTGAAAAAAGCGGTAGATAGTGAGTTGAAAAGTGAACGATTAAAAACAGAGCTTATTACCAATGTCTCACATGATATTAGAAATCCGTTAACTTCGATAATCACGTACGTAGATTTATTAAAACATGAAAAAGATCAAGTAAAAGCAAGTGAATATTTAGAAGTACTTGATCAGAAAGCACAAAGGTTAAAACTGCTAACAGATGATTTATTTGAAGCATCGAAAGCATCTAGTGGAAATATTCCAGTACAACTAGATAAAATTGATATTGTGTCATTAATTACCCAAGGTCTTGGGGAAGTGAATGATAAGATAGAAGCAATGGACTTAAATATTAAGCTGAATCATCCAGACTATAAAGTATATGTTACTGCTGATGGGAAATTATTATGGAGGTCCATCGAGAACATCTTATCGAATATTTTTAAATATGCACTTGAACGATCAAGGGTAGATATAGATATTGAGGACATGGACAATGATATCCGAATCAGCTTTAAAAACATCTCAGCCTATGAGTTAAATATCACTGCAGACGAATTAATGGAGCGTTTCAAAAGAGGCGATGAATCCAGAAACAGTCAAGGTAGCGGATTAGGACTCTCGATTGCGAGAAATCTTATTGAACTTCAAAAAGGCAGATTTACCATACACGTTGATGGAGATTTATTTAAGGCGATAATCAATTTACCTAAATTTGAGCCTAATGAATAAACGGTAGTTACAAACAATAGACAAATTTATTTATGGGTTGATTCTATTACAAAGTGTGCATCATATTGAAGATAGACCTCATTTCAACCATTCTGATAAAAATGTTATGATATATTGGCAACAGGATTCTTTGATTGTTGACAATAACCAAGATTTTTTCATAGGAAATATCGATGGAGGTAAACAGGATGAAAATCATAGTGACTAGTTTATTTGTAGAGGATCAAGATAAGGCACTGAAGTTCTATTCTGAGACTCTGGGGTTTGTAAAAAAGCATGACGTTCCCGTGGGAGAATTTAGATGGATCACAGTTGTATCTCCCGAAGATCAGCAAGGTACTGAGCTTGTGCTCGAACCAAATAACAATCCCACTGCCAAAGAGTATCAACAAAAGTTATATGCTGAAGGCATCCCAGCTACTATGTTTGGAGTAGAAAATATTCAAACTGAATACGAACGATTAAAGGAGCTTGGTGTGAAGTTTACAAAGGAACCGACAAATGCTGGTCCAGTAACAATAGCTGTCTTCGATGACACTTGCGGAAACCTTATTCAAATCGCTCAGCAGAACAACCTGAATAACTAAAAAGCACCATTTGAACAATGAAGTATATTTTAGATATAGCTAAAGACTAGGAAAAGATAAATTCCTAGTCTTTTTTTTTGAAATTTATTTGGTGAATCGATAATAATATATTAATGATAATTAAATATTTATTGAAAAACAATAAATAATATCTTATAATCAATCTAACGAATAAACAAAGTTTGAAAGGAATGGAGTACATTGAAAACTAAAACAAAACGTTTACTTATTAGTGGGGTTACAGCAGCCGCTATTTTTAGCTCATTTGCAATTCCTCAAGTTCGAGTAGAAGCTAATGAATTTTTATCATTATTTCGTGTGAATCAACTTGAGATGGTGAAGTTGACGCAAAGTGATATTAGTGAAATTGAGAATTGGGTTCGTGAAAATAAAGAAGGTTCGTTAGACTTGGCGGGAATTGGAAAACTCGAAATGTCTGAGATAGCAGGGGAGCCGAAGTTCTTTGATACGTATCAATCAGCTGTAGAAGCTGGCTACTCTGTGCCTGAATTAGGAGAATATGAGGTTGAAGCAGTAAGTGTGACTCCAGCAACAACTATTACCTTTACTTTAAACGTCGAAAAAGCAAATCAACTATTATCTCAATTAGGTTCAGAACAACAATTCGAAGCAGTTTTAGATAAACAATCGTTTTCTGTTTCAACCTTTGATGCAATAGAAACGGATTACACGCAGAACGAGCAACATATCAGATATATGCGTACAAAATCTCCAGAAATCCAAGTTCCTGAAGGAGTTTCGGTAGATGAGTTAAAAGCTACACTGCTATCTCTACCATTTTTACCTGAAAATGTGAAGACACAGCTCGCAGACATCGATCATATTGAGACGACATTGCCTATTCCTCATGTAGAAAGAGAAGGTTCTACCATGACTGAAGTTCGTGTAGGAAATGCTCCTGGATTTGTAGTAGAAAGTAAAGAGGACTCCTATATGGTATGGCAGGAAAATAGCAATATCCATGTTATCTATACTCAAAGTAAAATGGGTGCAGAGGAACTAATGGAATTAATTAAAAAAATGAAGTAAATGATTTGAAGAGTTCAGAGTGATTTAGGTTACTCTGAACTTTTCTTAATAAACAACAAGGAGGAAGAGAATGAACGTTATCCAAACGAGTTCTTTAACGAAAACGTACAATGGAAAAGGTGGAATATCTGATGTAACTTTGTCGGTAGGGGAAGGAATGGTATACGGTTTTTTAGGACCGAATGGTTCTGGGAAAAGCACGTTCGTTCGTACACTTCTTGGGTTACTACGCCCTACAAGTGGTGAAGGTTATATTCTTGGAGAACCGATTGGAACGACAAAATCACGGGAACAAGTAGGATATCTGCCAGAGTTATTTCGTTACCCAGATTGGTTAACTGGTAGACAATTGTTACAAAGTCATGCTGAATTATGTAGGATACCAGTTCGTGAGCGAAACAAACGAATTGATGAAGTCATCGAGTTAGTTGGAATGACAGGAAGAGAGAATGGTAAGATTAGTGGATTTTCAAAGGGAATGTCTCAACGGATTGGCCTTGCTTGTGCTATATTAAATGATCCGAAGGTAGTCTTTCTTGATGAACCAACATCTGCACTTGACCCAATAGGACGCAAAGATGTCAGAGACCTTATGGTATATCTGCGAGACCAAGGTAAAACAGTGTTCTTAAATAGTCATTTGTTGTATGAAGTAGAGTCAGTGTGTGATCATGTTTCGATTGTTCATCAAGGTGAGATGGTTGTACAGGGACCATGGAGAGAGTTAATGATGACGGAAGCAAAAGTGGAGGTTGTAACGGATAAACCAATAAATGCCTCAATGCCGTCATTTGTGACACGTTATCAGAAAATAAAAGTTGAAGAGGGTCGAACAAGATGGGGTTTGCAACTTGAGCTTGAATCCGATATACCAAGACTCATTCAATTCTTAGCTTCAAACCAAGTTTCAATCTTTGAAGTGAAACCCATAATCCCTCATTTAGAGGATGTTTTCATGTATTGGGTGAACCAGAAAAAGGAGAACGCTTATGTGGACAATCAGTAAATTAACCTTTAAAGAAATGGTATCAAAGCGAATCTTTTTAATTACGATTATTATGACGCTCATATTTCTGGCTCTTTACGGTACGGCTATTTATTTTATTGGTAAGGAAACACCGGGAGCGGGGAATAACGCTGGAACACAAGCCTTCTTAATGCAGCAGTTCGTAGCTTCACAATTTTTGGGTGTCGGACTTTATTTCTCATCATTTATCATTGCTCTTCTTACAATATTGTCTAGTGTTAGTGCTATTTCAGGCGAAGTAGCAAGTCACCAAATTGATACTTGGTTAATGCGCCCAATATCTAGAGCTAGATTTGTTTTGGGCAAATTTATAGGATTAGGTTTACTCTTAATCTCTTACGCTATCGGATTATTTTTTAGTATTATCCTCATTCACCAAGGAATTGGAACGGAGTGGATGGATTTAGACTTTATGCCAATGCAGATACTGAAAGCTGTGAGTGTATTTGCGATTCAGCCATTTGTCTTGATTGCATTTGGATTATTTTTAAGTACACGAATGACTACCTTGAATGCAGGCATTGTTTCCATAATCTTATATGGCGCGGCGTTTATAGGAGGTTTTATTGAACAATTTGGTGCACTAATCGAAAAAATGACACTTGTAAATATCGGGATCGTGATGAGTCTCGTATTTCCAATCGATTCAATCTATCGTAAAATGACAATCTTATTATTTGATACGACGGATAACCCATTGTCTATGGCACAAGGTGGGATGTTCACGAGTATCTCAAATCCTAGTAATGTGATGATTTGGTATGCATTGTTATATGGAGTACTTATTGTGGTACTTTCAATTTATAGTTTTAAAAAGCGGGATGTATAGTCAATGATAAACTACAATTGATATAAAACCGATTTTCCAAACGGGAAATCGGTTTTATTTATTGACGATTTGTTCAACCTCTTCTAAATTAAAGTAAATACATTCTGTTACTCTATACATATATAGCTACCAATTTCAAAGGGGTGTTGAGATGGATACGATATTAGGAAAAACAATAGACGAATGGATACAAACTTATCCATTATTAGAAAAACTCCTGCTAACAGAGGAAGTGTTTTGGAACAATCCAAAGTACATAGATTTTGAAAGAGCGATTCAACATGTTTCTTTAGGAATCGAGGATGTCCGTGATGCGGAAGAGAGGTTAAAGAGATTTTCATCATATCTTGCAAGTGCTTTTCCAGAAACGAGGGAAATGAATGGAATTATCGAATCGCCTTTAAAAGAAATTCCTGTGATGCAGCGTTCCCTTGAGAGTTTGTTTACTGAAAAAATAGAAGGAAAACTGCTCTTAAAATGTGATAGTCACCTACCGATTTCTGGCTCAATTAAAGCAAGGGGCGGTATTTATGAGGTTTTGAAGCATGCAGAAGATTTAGCCTTAGATAATAATCTTCTATCTACTGATGATGATTATAGCAAACTGGACAGTGATACCTTTACACAGTTCTTCTCCAAGTATTCTATCGTTGTGGGTTCTACTGGGAATTTAGGATTAAGTATTGGAATTATAAGTGCAAAGCTAGGTTTTAACGTAACGGTTCATATGTCAGTCGATGCAAAACAATGGAAAAAAGCTCTGCTCCGGAGTAAGGGTGTAACAGTAGTCGAACATGAATTAGACTATAGTGTTGCAGTTGAACAGGGGAGAAAACAGTCTGAGGAAGATCCTAATAGTTATTTTATTGATGATGAAAATTCGACCAATTTATTCTTAGGATATGCCGTTGCAGCATCAAGACTTAAAAAACAATTGGAAACGATGAATATTACCATTGATGAAAATCGTCCATTGTTTGTGTACCTTCCTTGTGGAGTTGGTGGCGGGCCAGGTGGTGTGGCTTTTGGTCTAAAGCTACTTTTCAAAAATCATGTCCACTGTTTTTTTGCCGAACCGACGCATTCACCTTGTATGTTATTAGGCTTATTAACCGAGCAACATGATAAGATTTCAGTCCAAGATTTTGGCATCGATAACAAAACGGCTGCTGATGGCTTAGCTGTTGGCAGGCCTTCGGGCTTTGTTGGCAAAACATTGGAGCAGTTAATTAGTGGGGTCTATACGGTGGAAGACGATCAGTTATTTGCTTATCTCAGTATGTTGTCTCAAACAGAAAATATCTACTTGGAACCCTCTGCATTAGCGGGAATAGCTGGCCCAGCTCGATTGTTTGCTGAACCAGAAGGAAGACTTTATATCATGAAAAATAATTTAACAGAAAAAATAAAGGATGCTGTTCATATATCATGGGCAACGGGAGGCAGCATGGTTCCAAAAGAAATCATGGATCCCTATGTAGAACGAGGGATAAAGGTACTAAATTCGAAACGTCAAAGAAATAAATAAAATATTTCTTATAAGCATTTTTTAACGTCCCTTAATACAGCCTATTACAAGGCTTTTTTCGTAAACTTTGTTGCTCCTTTATCCGATTTGTGCAGAGGATATATTATTGTCCATCCAGTGATTTCAGTGGATGGTACGAGATCCTCGAAAATGCTGGCATTTTCTTCGTGCGGTGTATGTTCAAGGAAGCAAATTCAACGTCCCGCGGGAATAGCGTGCAAGAAGAGACCCCGCAGTGACATAACGACTTGTCCAGTTGCAGCGGCTAGAAACTCGAGAAATTTCAACTCCTCCTTCAGAGGCAAAATACGCCTCTTTGTCGGAGTCTCCGACGCACAGGACGTGCTAGTGCCGACTTCGCCACAGGACGTGGCGCTTTAGTCGGCCAATTTTCTCGTTTCTGTGCAAGCCGCCTTCACATTTCGTTGAGGAGGCTTGCGGATCGCCCGCGGAAAGCGAGTACCAGGAGCGGAAATCACTCTACATTTAAAAGAAATAATCTTTTAGAAAAGAGCCTGATACAAAGGCATAGATAAGTGAATATTAGTGGGTTTTATTGTGGAATATAAGTAGCCTAAAATGAAAAAGAGGATCAGAAAATGCTAAAGTTTGTAAATCCTAAATACGAATTTTTAGGTTTGAATATATTCAAATTTCTCAAGCAATCAGTAAACAAATTCTAATTATTAAAGAGCATTACAAAAAAAGTAATGCTTTCTTTTTTTACATAAAATAGTAATAAAGTCCCATATATTACCTTTTTATATGAATATAGTAAAAAAGTTATATTTTATATAGTAATTTTGCCTAATTTCTATAGACAAGCACAAAAAGTATAGCTAATATAAAATATGGAATATAAAGAAGATTGAGATTATTTGAGTAACAACACCTAGAACACCCACCTATAATGATCTTGCTCTGGAAAAGGGTGAGGTATATATTGATAGAAATAATAATCCTTTTATCTTCATGGATAATAGGAATCTTATTATTCTGTTTTTTAGTACCAGTTTCGAAACTTCGCTTAGCCATTATTGGCTTTCTTATTATGCAAACAATCACATGGCCATTAGGCTTTCTTGTATCCGAGTTTAATTTGATCAGTTATCCAGTTCGTCTCTTTGATGATGCAGCTCGAACTAGTTTTACATTTGAATACTTTGCGTTCCCAATCGTTAGTGCATTATATAATTTATATTATCCACGAAAATCAAAGTTAAGAGGACTTTTATTTACAAGTATAATAGTTTCTTTATTAACAGGTATAGAAGTGATACTTGAAAGATATACAGATACAATTGAATATATAAATTGGAGATGGTATTGGAGCTCGATTTCCATGTTTATTACATTATATATTTCGTTGGGGATATGGAAATGGTTTAACAAAAAAAGCGCTGACAAGTAGATTTACATAGCATAAGTCCCAAAGGACCTATGCTATTTTTGATTAATGCAAAGCTGTTTTCAATGTTTCTAGATTTTGTCTCATAATGCTAAAATAATCAGCATTGTTTTTAATATCCTCTTCTGTAGCTGATTCCAGGTTATGGAGAGTTAGAGCTTCTGCGTTGATTTCGTTTTTTACCATTTCAGAAACTTTTGAAGTAAGATTTTGCTCAAATATCACAAACTTGATGTTATGTTCTTTTGCTAGGTTAATAATGCGTGTTAAATCCTTTTGGGTAGGCTCATTTGTGGGAGATAATCCGGAAACACTAATTTGCTTTATACCATACCTTGATTCCCAATAACCGTAAGCTGCATGGGATACTACTATTTCTTTCCTAGAAGACTCGTTCACAACTTCCATGAATTCTTGGTCTAATAAATGCAAGTTTTTTACTAGTCCATCAAAATGTTTTTCAAAGTCTTTTTTAGCCTCTGGTTTTAATTCCTCAAGTATATGAAGAATATTTTCAGCCAACTCTCGAGCTAAAAGAGGATCTAACCAAACATGTGGATCAACATTTCCATGATGATGGAGATCTTCCGTACCAGTATCACTGTCAACTTGTACCTCGTGTTCATCATGGCTGTTGCTTTTTTCAATATTTGAATCAAATTGGTGGTGGTCGTGTTCAGTTTCAGTTATCTCCTCATCATTAAGTAATTCGTATTCTTCTTGTGCTTTCGAAAGTTCCATATTTTGCGTAGCCTTAACCAATTGCACCTTTTCATTTTCGAATGTTTTAATGGCTGCATCAATGAAGCCTTCTACACCTGCACCAACATAAATAAGAGCATCCGCTTCCGCAATCCTTACCATTGTTTTTGGAGTGGGTTCGAATGTGTGAGCGTCAGCACCTGTAGGGAACACACTTAAAACCTCTACATGTTCACCACCAATTTTTTCTGTAAAATCCTGTAATGGAAAGACTGTGGTGTAGATTTTAAGACGTTCAGATGGTGTAGGAGTGTTTTTTGCTTCAATTATACCCGTTTTGTTTTCTTGGACACACCCAAACAAAAATGTGGTTGCTAATAAAACGAAAAATGCAATACCGTGCTTAATTTTCATCAATTTCCCTCTCAATCATAATCATTCCGATTTACTCGGTATATGTAAAATGTATATCGTAATCATTACGATTAATAAACTAAAAAAAATGAATGTTCATTTTACTTGGTGCATTTATTAGGCTCTTTGATTTCAACAAATCGTAATGATTTCGATTTACTTAAATAATATTACGATAGAATTTAAAAACTTTCAAGTAAAATTTTGAAGTGGAAATGATTTATTATTTTTTCAAGAATAGGAGATTCTTACTTTTCTATTATTTATAGAGACTGGTGGCCATGGCTTGTAGCAGGTGCTTTCAATTTTGAAGCATTTGTTACCATTTATGAATCTAAAGGAGCATGTTTACATAATCCCCTAGTCAGCAGTCCATAACATGAATAATCCCAATATATCCCGAATTATCCAATAATATGGCATTTGAGCAAGTATTCAAAAAAGATATACAATTTTATATGACGTCATTGTTCGTGGTACTTTCGTTTCAAAAATCAATTTGAACAAGTATTGCCAATCAGAATCTTTTCTAGAATAAAAAACTCAGGGGGTATATAGGTACATGAAAAAAACATTATCAATTTTATTTTTAGTATTTATCATGGGAATGATGACAGCTTGTGGAACCGGTCAGGAAGCAGGTGGATCAACTGAGGGAGGAAAGTCTAGTAGTGATTCTTCAAGTTTACTAGAAGAGCTGAAAGAAAAAGGAACCGTTAGAATTGGTTTTTCAAATGAACCGCCATATGCTTATCAAGATGCTAAAACAGGAGAATTAAAAGGAGCAGCCGTTGAGATTGCTACAAAGGTTTTTCACAATATGGGAATTGAAAATGTAGAAGGTCAAATTGCAGAGTGGAATCAACTCATTCCAGGAGTAAAGGCTGGCAAATTTGATGTCATCACAGCAGGAATGGCAATTTTGCCAGAACGTGCAGAACAAGTGCAATTTGGTGAACCGGAAATTCAATATGGCGAAGGTTTAATTGTTGAAAAAGGAAATCCATTAGATCTTCATAGTTACACGGATATTGCTAATAATCCTGATGTAGTTGTGGCGGTCATGTCTGGGACAACTGAAATAGAGTTTTTAACTGAAATGGGTGTTAGTGAAGACCAGATTCTTGAGGTTGCTGACATTCCAGCTACATTCTCAGCTGTGCAATCAGGTCGTGCTCAAGCGACAACAGGGACAGAAATGACGGTGAAAATGGCCTTAGAATCTTCTGATCAAGATGCATTAGAATTTGTGGAAGATTTTGAGCAACCTGATATCAAGGGTGTACCAAGTTATGGTGCAGCTGGCTTTGCAAAAGGTAACGATGAACTCGTAGAGGCATACAATGCAGAACTGAAGAAGCTTAAAGAAAGTGGAGAGATTCTTGATCTCATTACCCCATCTGGTTTTGGTGAAGGCAACCTTGTTCCAAACGATTTAACAACGGAACAAGTGATTGAAAGTTTAAAATAACACGGGGAAAAGTCGACAGGTCTCCCAATGGGGGATCTGTTTTTTAGTGGGTTTGGTTTGAATCAAGATTTGGATAGTTATAGCAGGATTGTGCGATATAAAATTCAATTCCGTGAAATAAAAAACATTTCCGATGCACAAAACGTAATTCCGAAGATTAACGCGCAATTCCATGAAATAAAACGCAATTCCACAGGTTTAATCAAAAACGAGGTGATTCCAATTAGTCAAATAGGTGAGATCTTTTCAATTTTACTTCAAGGTTTGAATATTACGATTACGATATTAGTTACATCTGCATTCTTCTCCTTTCTAGTTGCTTTTTTAGCAGGGTTTGGTCGATTATCGAAGAATATCTTTATCCGAAAATTTTCAGGTTTTTTCGTCGAAATTTTCCGTGGCACTTCTTTAATCATTCAATTGTTTTGGTTTTTCTATGCATTGCCAATTTTGTTTGGGATTGATTTAGGTTCTGAATTTTGGGCTTGTGTGATTGCCATTTCAATGAATTATGGTGCCTATATGTCAGAAACCGTTCGTGGTTCCATTCTATCCGTTGCACACGGACAAACAGAGGCAGCGATTGCTCTGAATATGTCACGCTTTCAGAGGATGAGAATTGTCATTTTGCCGCAAGCGGTACGGATGATGCTTCCGGAATTCGGCAATTATTTGATACAAATGTTAAAGGCAACCTCTCTCATATCACTCGTAGGCTTGGCTGATATTGTGTATAAAGGCCAACTTTATACAAATACCAATCTTTCTTCTACGCCTACTGTCTACTTACTAATTCTAGTATTCTATTTTATTATCGCCTTACCTTTAATTGGTTTAACGAAGTGGGCGGAAAAACAATCATCGAAGGGAGTGGCTAGTGAATAATGTGGGATTGGAATATGTTTTTTGGATCACTTCCGATGATTTTTAAAGGGTTGTGGGTGACCCTTGGGGTAACAATTGCCTGTTATCTTTTTGCGATGGTGTTTGGTTTTGTTTGGGTTACTCTTAAACGAATCCCGTTTAAACCCTTTCAGTGGGTTGTGTCATTTGTGCTTGAGTTTATTCGTTCGACACCGCCACTTGTGCAATTGTTTTTCTTGTTTTTTGGGTTACCGATGGTTCCATATGTAGGCGTGAGTTTAAGTCCATTTACTGTTGCGGTGTTAGGACTAGGGGTTCACTACAGTACATACATCTCTGAAATCTATCGTTCTGGTATTCAATCTGTTGATAAAGGGCAATGGGAAGCCTCAATTGCTTTAAATATGTCTGTGAGGGATAGATGGACAAAGGTCATCCTTCCACAAGCCATTCCTCCGATCATCCCAATGCTGGGGAATTATTTAATCATCATGTTCAAGGAGGTCCCATTGACATCGACAGTTGGGGTTGCAGGCATGTTGCTTATGGCGGATAAATTTGGTGCAAGGAATTGGGCGTATTTAGAACCATATACATTCGTGGCTATTTTCTTCCTGCTATTAAGTTATCCATCAGCAATCTTAATCAAAAAATTAGAAAACAAGATGAACCGACGATTTGATAAGAAAGATCCAACAGGAGCTAAAAATGTAAAAAAGGGAGTGGCTATCGATGGCTGAGCCGATTGTAACCTATAAAAATGTGACGAAATCTTTCGATGAGGTCGATGTCTTAAAAGGAATTAACTTAGATATCGCACCTGCTGAAAAGATTGCACTGATCGGACCGAGCGGGTCTGGTAAAACGACGATTATTCGGTTATTGATGACATTGGAAGAACCAACTTCAGGGGTCATTGAGGTAAATGGCCAAAACCTCTGGCAGATGGAGAAAAAAGGTGAATTAGTTAGAGCTAATGAAAAGCACTTAAGGCAGATTAGAGGAGATATCGGAATGGTATTCCAGCACTTTAATTTGTTTCCGCATATGACAATCTTAGAAAATTGTATGACGGGTCCTATTAATGTGAAGGGAGAATCCAAGGAAGAGGCGAAGAAGAATTCAATCGAAATGTTAGAAAAAGTTGGTCTAGGTGATAAATTGGAAAACTATCCGAATCAGCTATCAGGTGGTCAAAAACAACGGGTAGCGATGGCACGCGCACTCGTCATGCGCCCAAAAGTGATGCTTTTTGATGAAGTAACCTCAGCCCTTGACCCAGAGTTAGTAGGTGAAGTACTGGAAGTGATCCGTGAAATCGCCAAAGAAGGAGAAATGGCAATGGTCTTGGTCACCCATGAAATGGATTTCGCACGTGACGTCGCAGACCGAATTATTTTCTTAGAAAACGGCGTAATCGCCGAACAAGGAACACCCGAAGAAGTCCTAGAAAATACCGAAAGCGAACGCCTTCAACAATTCCTAAGTCGCTTCCGATCTTGAAATGGGTCACGGGGACAGGTCCCTCGTCCCAAACCATATAGGACCAATCTATTAAAAATAATAGGAAAAGAGTTAGAGTTGTAGATCCGAGATGATAGGCAACTCTTTTTCTTATTTGAGTAATTATCGCAGAAGGTGAATTGAAGTTTTATAATAGAAGACTTTAGCTAATAGAATTAGTTGGGAAAAATAAATTGGTGTCACGATTGAATGACATTTGGTAGTTGAAGTTGGACACCATGCGGATATTAATTTTTATAGTTATTAAAAACATTTAATAGTTTATCAAGTTCTTGACTGCATTTAATTGTCTCTGTATTTAAAAGTCCATTTGAACTAGCAAGGCGGATCATTTCATCTCTTTTTCGAACGATTGATATAATAATAGATTCCCTATTAAACTGCGTATTTTCCTGTAACAATTTCTACACCTCTTTATTTATTTAACGCTTCAAAAAAACAAATACAAACACTATTATGCAAATTTTTTTACATAATGAAAAGCCCTTCGACAAAATAAGTCAAAAGAAGATAAAACAGTATGTGACAAAAATGTGAAAAACTCCACTTTACATAATGAATTTTTTCAGGTTGATAGAGTTGTGAAGGGAGTTCATTTTAATTCATTAACTTTCGTGACAATAATGTTAGATTAGTCCGCTTAATTGTAAGATTAATCGATGGTTATTCTCATTTAAGTATATTATATTTAAGAATAGGTCCGATTGCGTCGACCTATTATTTGTTTTATGAGGAGGTAACAATGGGGGATCTGGATATCATATTAATAATCAAAATGATTATTGTTGGGTTAGTACAAGGCTTTACAGAACCAATTCCGGTGTCATCAAGTGGGCAAGTCATGATTGCTAGTGAAATTTTGGGGCTTGGTGAACAAGGATTTACTTTTGCTATCTTAACAAATACAGCTTCACTATTTGCGATACTTTTTATTTATCGAAAAGATATCGCAAGACTTGCAGTAAATTCAATTCTTTATGTAAAAACGAAAGATTTTCGTTATAAGAGTGACTTTCGGTTTGTTTTCTTTATTGTAATAGGCACTATCCCGGCAGGTGTTCTTGGGATATTATTAAGTGACTTTATAGCAGAAAATGTTAGTATGACGACGATTGCACTGATGCTTTTCATCACAGGGATTGCCTTGTGGTTAATACGCAATATGAAAGGGAATAAAGGCGAGAGTGATTTAACAATGAAGGATGCATTAATTGTTGGACTGGGGCAGGCTGTCGCATTAACACCAGGTATCAGTCGTTCAGGTGCAACCATTATTTCTGCCGTTGCTGTTGGAATGAAATCAGATACGGCTCTTCGATTTTCATTTATGTTGTATATTCCCGTGAGCCTCGGGGGAGTTATTCTTGGCATTTCTGATTTTTTAAACGAACCAAATAAAGCGGACTTAGCCATTCCGTATTTAGCTGCATTTATCGCAACACTGTTAATGACCTATATTGCGTTGAAGTGGTTTATGGGAATCATGAAAAGTGGGAAACTATCTTATTTTACATATTATTGTTTCTTAGTAGGGGCATTACTTCTCATTTTCTTCTAACGTTTATCTTATTTGAACGAAAGGTGCGATAATCCATTGAAGGGTTATCGCTTTTTTTGTTACAAGGAGACCGTTTGGATTGATGCAAACAGTTTTCTTATTCATCTTAAAAAAAAGGAAATTCGCTAAAATAAGTAGAATTAGTAAAGCATAAATCATTAAAGACTAAAAGGGGAATTTCTGAGTCAATTTGTAGGAAGGGGTTTCACTTTACATGGATTATACAAGTTTGGTCGTGATGGCTATTGTATGGGGAGGTTTATTATTTTAATTTTTAGCTCCCATCCAAAGAAAATCGGAAACAGTAGCTCATAGAAAAGGAAAGTTGGCAAATGCGTTAAAACACAGTTTTGTTAACGTAACCTTTCATAAAAAAGCAATTTTAGCATTAATATTAATGGTGATTACTATATTTATCACTTTATGGTCTCAACAACAAAATGAATTGTATAACGAAATACACGGAATTAATTTGCAAACTCACCCCATAAATTTCACATTCGGGATAGTGATATATTCACTAATGATCTATTTGTTACATATTATTGGAAGAACCATAAAGTTCTAAAGAAAGAGGGGTTGAAGTGGATGTATTTCTTGGGATAACGATTTGTATTATAATAATCGGATTTGTTGTCTTGGCAATAATTAAAAGAAATATAGAAATGAGGAAACGCGCTTCTACTCAATCTTAGATTTGGTTGTAGGTGGAACAACAGCTTGGGGGATAGCGAGTATCGTGCTTATTATCTGGTCGTTTGGTTATCATTGAAAGGATATTACATACTATTTTGAGTACATAACAATGATCCAAAGAAAATAAGATGCCCCAGTTCAAGGACATCTTTACTTATTTTTTGCAATATCTTTTCGATTTGGAGCAAGTGGTGGTTGTTCAATCCATTTATTTTTAGACATGATATTAAACCACTCTTTGGTTATCATTAGATTTTTTAATATGATTTTTTCATAAGTTGCTGCGAGGTCAAATCTCATGGCAGAAGCTAGACCTGCACCGTGATAAGATTGTGCTGATTGCAGTAAGAAACCTATATGAAACATCATTAACTTATCGGAAAAAGGTGAATCTTGAGAGTTCGTGACCTCTGTTTCCCAGGACATGGGAACAGGCAAATTATCATCTTTAAGTAATTTACTCAGTGCTTGAATTTGTTGATCTGATGCCCTTTCTGCTTTCTCCAAAAATTTTCTAACTTCCAGTGATTGGGTTACTTGGCTAAATCCAATAGATAGTGACTTTTCCAGTATTTTCTTTTTTATATTAAGAGATAAAGCAATTATTTCTGTAGCAGCTAATGGCCGTTGATCTCCGAAAAAATCACCTAAGAATTTTTGACCTGAAACATATTCCGGTCCTTTTGCCGGATAAAAATAGGGGTCTCTTTGAAAATGTCCCTTTTCCAATAGTAATTCAATTGTTCTATTGTACATATTCATTCCATCATTACAACATGATTGATAAAAGTGTCTTAGGTCTTTTCTTACGGAAGAACTAAGGGCAGTAGAATGACCTAATATACCATGAAGGGTCATTATATGTAGATAGTGCAAACAGAAGATGTCAGAGAATAATCTTTTGGTCGTCTTATTAAGGTCAGAATCAGTAAATCCTATCGGAACAGGAAATTCTTGATTTTCAATGAATGTTTTTATTTGACTTTTTTGTGATGCGAAAATCTTAATGGCATCTTCAAATACCTCTTTAATTTTCTCATCTTCAATAATGGATAACATATATTTATTTACAGTATCAACAGCGGTTCCGTCTACATATTCTCCCCATAGCGTTCCTATTTCAGCCGACGTGAGTTTTAATTCTTCTTTATCCATTCCAATCACCTCTTGCTAATCTTTCCCTGAGTAAGATGTTTTTATAATGTACATGATTAAAGCGGAATTACTGTTCTGGATTAAAGTCCAATATTTCCAAGAGTTTTTCTGTGTTACCTTCGAAGGTTAAGAAAAATGGTTGGTTCTCGTCATTAAACAGCATTAAATATGGATCCTCTTGACTAGGTAGAATAATGGTTACTTCATCGACAAGGTCATCAAACCATTTATTTCTTATCATAATAGTTGGTTCTAATGGAATTCTTACCATGTATCCGTTAGAGGGAATAGGATTATATTTCGCATAAACGCCTGTTATTCCCTTAAGAAATTTCTCTACTTCTTGCTGTACATCTGCGTTGGTTAGTTGTACAGTTTTTATAACTTTGTCTTGATCTATATCTAATATTTGTATTTGCTGATTTGTTTGAGCAATACCACTTGTTGATAGTAATTGAAAAATAAAGAGAAAAACGAGTACCTTTTTTATCAATTTAACCACCTCTAATGTATTGTTCCCCAAAAAAGAAGGTAAACAACTAAATTTTCGAGAACAGTTAATAGTATGTACAGTAGGATGGGGAGAGGTTCTTTTTTGGAATTAAATTGCATATAAGTGAATCTCTATAATGGAAGGAGGAACTTCACGTGGGGAAACTAACGAGGGTTCAGCAGCTAGCTTTGGACTATATTACTAATTATGCAAAGAACCATAATCGTGAAGCTAATGAATTAATAAACCATATACTAAAAATGTCGAATATCCCAAGCACTGTTTTCAGAACAGCAGTCCTAAATTTGAAAAATTATGCACGAATTGGAATCCATTTTCATCCCGATCGGCCAGATTCAACGATGAAGAATGTTGCTGAAGCACTTCTAGAACAGGGAATATATAAAAGCCAATTCGAAACTCTAATATCAAATGGGAGTGTATCAGCTCTTCCAGGTGGCGAACGTGATCTTTGGGAAAAGCGAATGTTTGGAGGAGCCTATCAAACAGAGGGTACCACCAGTCATCAACGTCCAAAATATGGTGCATTGAATATAATGTTACATTCAGACGGGCCAGCTCCACGTTTTGGCTCATGCTACTTTCTTCTATACCCCAAAGTATCAACTCGTTCTACGTTTACGTACTTAGATTCTCACCAAGAACCTAAGGAGAAGGGGACTTATGAAGAGTTTAATATGATTCTTGCAGCACTCTTAGAGGAGACATTCTCTAGGGAATTTGCAATCGGAGAAAGAGAGCTAACACCAACAAAATTAATCGATCATTTATTGGTGAATCTTCAAAAAGGCGTAATAACCGACGAAAAAAAGGAACCAAAACGTAACCTTAATCATTACATAGAAGCCCAAGTCCATGGAGATATTTCACTTAAGGAAGACGTGGAAGTTCTTGTTGCGGACCCTTCTTTTAAAGAGACAAATATCGGAACCACCTTAGAAGAACTATGTCTTAAATATTCGATTGAATTATTGTGGCATAGAGGATTTGTACTTCAGGCAGTTGAAGTTCCTTCTAACTTCAGAGGCTCAGCCATGCCTTCACTAGCAGCCCGGATTGCACAAAATAATTGTATCAATGCGGCTATAATTGGTTGTGCCGTCATGGACCTTTACCGTAATCCTCAAAATTGGATCGACCGTGGTAGTTTCAGGGAGGTACTTCAGGAATTAAAACTTTTGTGGCATGTGCTAGTTAGATATGGAAAGCCATATGATATGTAGAATATAAGGGAAAGTGTCTATTTGAGAAGAAAGGATCGAGAACTATGACGAATCACACTAAACAGAGACGAATTATTCTAGATTTAGCAGTTACATTAGATGGCTTTATTGAGGGGAAAAACGGAGAAATAGATTGGTGCATTATGGACCCTGATATGAAATTTACTGATTTCTTAAATCAAATTGATACTATTTTATATGGTAGAAAAAGCTATGATTTATGGGGGCAGTATACTCCGCAAAATGGAGAGTCTGATTCTGAAAAGGAAATTTGGAAATTGGTTCATAGTAAAGAGAAATACGTGTTTTCCCGAACAAAAAAGACGGATGATCAAGTGAAATTTATAAATGAAAAGATCGTTGAAGAAATAAATGAATTGAAGAAAAAACCTGGTAAAGACATCTGGTTATATGGTGGAGCAAGTCTCATTACAACATTTATTAATTTAGGACTTGTTGATGAATTTAGGTTATCGATTCACCCAGTTGTATTGGGAGAAGGAAAACCTTTGTTTACTGATCTAAAACATAGGGTAAATTTAAAAATGGATCATACAAGATCGTTTTCATCTGGCGTTGTGCAAATAATCTATCATTTGAATGGAGAATCATAATATCTCTTACTTTAGAATGTAAGAAATGAAAAATAGATATGATTAGGAAGAAATTTAGGGAAAAAGTATAAAGAGAGCCAATTTAACACACTGCTACAAGGGAGGATCATCGAACGGATGGTCTTTTTATTTTTGGACATTGGATACTATGTAGTAATTATGAATGAATGTAACTCGACCAATTCAACCATAACGAATTCAATAATTTGGAGGATGATTATGTGTAAAAAAATAGGATTGATTCTTGTAATCATGAATTTTCTTTTCGTACCTGTATCAACTCAGGCAGCTCCATCACTTGATACAGCCGATGTTGACGAATACGTTTCAAATTATATAGAAAAAAATGGACTGCCTGGTGCAGCCATCGTAATCGTTAAGGATGGGAAAGTGATATACGAAAAAGGATATGGGCATGATTCTGAAGGCAACCCATTGACAGCAAAGTCAAAAATGGGGATTGCTTCTGGTACTAAGCCATTTACTGCATTTGCTGTTTTACAATTGGTTGATGAAGGGAAAATAAAGCTGGACGACCCAATCGTACAATACCTACCAGAGCTTACATTTGATGACGAAAGATGGAAGCAGATAACAGTACGACAATTATTAAGTCACACCTCTGGGGTGCCGAACCCGACCATTGTAGCCCAGGCGAATACATTAAAAGAGGGAGTAGAACGTTTCCATGATTGGAAGCTACAATCGGATCCAGGAAAGCAATATGCATACAGTAATGCAAACTACTGGACCCTGGCATTTTTAGTAGAAAAAATAAGCGGCATGACATTTAATGATTATTTAAATCAAAATGTATTCTTACCGATCGGAATGAACGATTCAATCTCATTAGTAAATTCAGAAGACATCGAAGAATATGGAATATCTCGTGGATTTGTCACCTTATATGGCAATGCAATACCTTGGACGGAGCTCGAAAAAATGTTTAGTGGTTCGGGAAGCATCTTTACAACAGCTAGTGATATGGGGAAATGGCTCTCAATGCATACGAGTGAAGGGAAAAATGAGAATGGGGAACCATTATTATCGCAAAAGTTACTAAAAGCATCGTATTCACCACAACCTGGAAGTGAAAAATATGGGCTTGGTTGGTCGATTAGCTCACCCAATATTAAACCAGCACGTATATCACATAGTGGATCCATATCTACCTTCCAATCTCAACAAGATATCGTGCCGAGTAGTGGTTACGCAGTTGCTGTATTACTTAATAGTTTCACAACTACTTTCGAACACTCGTATGAGATAAGTTCTGGTATCATACAATTGACGGAAGGATATGCTCCGGAATTAAAAGCCCCAACACCTAAAATCATTGATTATTCACTTGGTGTGTTGACACTGGTTTATTTGTTTTTAGGAATCAGAGGAATTCTAAGAAGTAAAAAATGGTCAGAAAAACGTAAAAAAAATGGAGCATGGCGATTCTATTTCCGATTGATTCCTCAATTGATACCTGTTGTGGGAATTGGCTGGTTATTATTTATTGTCCCGACTTTAAAGAATAACAGTTCCACGATTATTGATGCGTTTGGTCTGTTTCCTTCAGGGATGATTTTTTTGGTAATCACTTTTATCATTGGATTGGTACTCACAATTTTGAGAATTTACTATCGATTTAAGGTAATTGATTAATCAAAGGTATATTGCCAACCCATGTAAAACAAGAGTATGTTTCTAATGGTAAACTAGATAAATACATCCAAAATTTAAACTCAAAGATAAGGACTAACGTTACTAAATAACTGCAAACGGGTTAAATAAATGATTGCTTTGCCCAATGGGGTAAGGCTTTTTTATTATGGCTGTTTTCGTAAACTTTGTTGCACTTTGATCCGATTGTGTAAAGGATATATTAATGTCCATCTTAGTGATTTCAGTGGATGGTACGAGATCCTCGAAAGTGCAAGCATTTTCTTCGTGCGGTGTAGCTTCGAGGAAGTAATTCAACGTCCTGCGGGTATAGCGAGCCAAGCGAGACCCCGCAGTGACATAGCGACTTGTCCAGTTGCAGCGGCTAGAAACTCGAGAAATTTCAACTCCTCCTTCAGAGGCAAAATACGCCTCTTTGTCGGAGTCTCCGACGCACAGGACGTGCTAGTGCCGACTTCGCCACAGGACGTGGCGCTTTAGTCGGCCAATTTTCTCGTTTCTGTGCAAGCCGCCTTCACATTTCGTTGAGGAGGCTTGTGGATCGCCCGCGGAAAGCGAGTGCCAGGAGCGGAAATCACCTACATCTAAAAGCAACAATCTTTTAGAAAAAAGCCTTTATTATAAAAATGATTAAGCTATTCTTTAATATATTCATAAAATGAAAGGTGTTAATCTCGCATTTTTGTTATACTTTGGATGCAAACGAAAAATAGATTGTTAGATGTTAATCGTCTGAAGGTTGGGCATAAGGAAATATGGAGGCAATTACGTGCGTAAAAAAATATTTTTTATTTTTATCATCTATTCTACCTATATCAGTTTAGGCTTACCGGATTCACTTTTAGGAGTAACCTGGCCTGAAATGGTGGAAGATTTTCGAGTTACATATAGTGCAGCTGGTGTCATCTCAATGATGATGGCCATTTGTACGGTTATTTCTAGTTTACAAGCAGTTCGATTTACGACAAAAATTGGAACCGGTAAACTAGTATTAGCAAGTGTATTGCTTAGTGTAATAGGTTTGATTGGTTTTGGGTTTTCACATAATTTTTATTTGGTAATACTTGCAGCATTACCTTTAGGTTTTGGAGCTGGAGCGATTGATGCATCTGTAAATGATTATGTGGCTGTTAACTTCAAGGCACATCATATGAACTGGTTGCATGCTTTTTGGGGAGTAGGTGCAACGTCGGGCCCAATTATTATGGGTGTAATGTTAAATAATGAATTTTCGTGGAGAAGCGGGTACTTGGTTATTGGTGGCATTCAATTGCTACTAGCCATCATTCTCTTCCTGTCACTTCCTCTTTGGAAGCAAAATGAAAAAAAGGTATCCAAAGAAACTGAAAAAAGTACTAGTTCTTCTCGAAATGTTTTAAAACAGACGGGAGTAATCTTATCTTTATTATCTTTCGTATTTTATGTTGGACTAGAAGGAACTATTTTTTTATGGGGGAGTAGTTACTTGATCGACGTGAAATCGTTATCGGTAGTGAATGCAAGTTTCATCATATCAATGTTTTTTGCAAGCGTAACAGTGGGAAGAATAATTTCAGGATTCATAACTTTTTGGTTATCCAATCAAAAGCTGTTGTTGTTAAGCGAAATATCTCTACTTATTGGAATTCTTATTGTTGCTTTTGGTACTGATATAGTATTATACTGCGGTTTTATCCTTATTGGTCTTGGGTGTGCTGCTATTTTTCCAACAATGATTCACGAAACACCAAGAAGATTTGGTGAAGGTCATTCGAGTGCAATTATAGGATATCAAGTAGCTGCAGGTTATGTTGGAATCACTGTATTACCACCTTTATTAGGAACAATTTTTCAAGGGTACAGTATGAATGTATTTCCTATATTTCTAATCGTATTTACTCTGATTCTTGTTGGAGCAACCATTGTTATAGAAAAAAGGAGCACTGAGAGAGAATATTAGATTTAAGGATTTTGAAACTATCCTGTTTGTGTATTGGATGTCTCAAACTAAATAGGAAAGAGGTAAACAAGACGATCTATCTGGTCGTCTTTTTACATGGGAATTTTCAATCGTATTTTTGGAATATTATGTTAGTATGGAAGAGTGATTGATTTTTTAAAAGGGGAGAAATAACTTAATGTCAATTCATATTAAACAATGTAACCTAGAAGACTTACAGACACTTCAAGAAATTAGTTGTGAAACATTTAATGAGACGTTTAAGGATCAAAATTCACCCGAAAATATGAATGCTTATTTGGAAAAGGCCTTTAACCTAAAACAATTGGAACAAGAATTATCCAACATGTCATCGCAATTCTATTTTGTCTATTTTCAAAATGAACTCGCTGGATACTTGAAGGTCAATACTAATGATGCTCAGTCGGAAGAAATGGGGAATGACTCACTTGAAATCGAGCGGATTTATATAAAGAACAAATTTCAAAAACACGGTCTGGGTAAATATCTATATAGTAAAGCGATTGAAATTACGCAGGAAACGAATAAAAAGAAAATATGGCTAGGCGTTTGGGAAAAGAATGAAAATGCGATTGCTTTTTATAAGAAATTAGGGTTTGTTCAAACTGGCGCTCACTCTTTTTACATGGGTGATGAGGAACAAACGGACTATATTATGACAAAAACACTCATGTAGTGGGGTCAGCGAAGTGAGATGAGATACATAAAAAGAAAAATTGGGCAATGAGTATATAAAAAACTTTGGGAGTGTGGAAATGATGACTAATAAAATAAGTGGTTCTAAAAATATTCCTTATAGATTAATAGAACAAAGTGATGAAACAGATCGTTTAGTTATTGTCTTACCAGGGGCTGGTTACACAACACAAGCTCCATTGTTACACTTTACAACAGGGGTATTTTACTCGAAAGGCTTTGATGTATTACACATTAACTATCAATTTAGCAGGCAAGAAATGGCTGCTCTAAATGAAAAGGATTTCGCAAATGATGTACAACAAACAATTGAAAACGCAACCAAGGGCAAAAAATACAGTAAATATTATGTTGTGGCAAAATCAATAGGTACGATTGCGTTGAGCAATTTGCAGGATCATCCAACGTTAAAAGAAGCAAAACTAGTGTGGTTGACGCCATTACTACAAAGAAGCGACGTATTTAATGCAATGGTTAGAAGTGAAAATAAAGGACTGTGTATGATTGGAGATAAGGATAGTTGTTACATTGAAGAACGCTTTAAAAAATTGAAAAACAACCAAAATCTTATATTAAATGTAGTGGAAGGTGGAAATCACAGTTTAGAGCTTGATAACGAACCAATTAAATCTATAGAAATATTAAAAAATATCATTTCCACAATAAATGATTTTTAAAAAATTACCTCATCTTTGCGAGTAATGTGGGTGGATAAACGAAGAAGTAATTAAAATGTCTTGAAATATATTAATCAAACTACAAAAAGATTAAAACGATAAGCTGGTTGTGGGTGGAATTGCTGGCATAGCAATTTGTAGTAGTTTTGACGGGAATGAAGTATTTTCAGGCTATGCTGTAATGTTAGGAATGATAGTATAATTATTAAGTGCGGTTTTTTTCAATAAAACTTAATACACCGAGATAAAAAATAGTTTTACAGATCGGATTTCGATCAAAGAGTTTTCCTACTAGAGAGGGGGGCAAAATGGCATCTATTGTATACTCAGTTCTATTAGTTGTTAGTTTTATATTTTTAGTACTGAAAAAGAGTGAAGCAGAATCCTATTTTCCGTTGAAAATAATTGGATACTTTATATTAGGTTCATTTGCTTTTAATTTCAATCAAATTCCACTTCCTCTAGGGTTTATCGTGTACCTGATATTTTTTCGACCTTCGTTAAACATAGATATAAAACGATTGGCAGCTATATTCGGTGTACTCTCATTTATCCTGGTCCATTGGATATTGCCAATTGCCAATCAAGAATGGCAAAGCCGCCCACTATTTATCGAACATAAACTTGGTTCAGTGTATACGATGAACTTTAAAAATGAATATGAACTTATTAAGCAAAAATTAAAGCTAGAGAACCAAAATTTCAGGCTTGAGGATTTTAGAGTAGAGTATCTTAAAGATGGTAGGATCACAGACTTAAGCTGGCAGCTACCCAGACAAAATGGCAATAGTTTTGTCCTTTATCAAATTCGATACGATATTAATAAGAGTAGGTATCAAGTTACGAATAGTAAGCTTGATACCTGGCTCCAATACAATCGATTGATTGATGCTGAACATTTCTTTGAAAATTTGGATGTTCTTGATATTAAAGATATTACTCATTTAAAGGGTGACTTTTCCTCCTATGTGATCCGAAGTACAGGAGAACGAACGAATTTTGCAGTAGAAAACGGCACTCATTATTTCTTATTAAATGGAGAAATACAAGTATTAGATGATGAAAGGTTACCAGTTGAAGCCTATTATATCTCAACATTTGCAATGAAGAAAACGGGAGAAAAAAGAGATGATCAAGGAAATCTAAGAGAAGAAAGTTTCGAAGGTACCATCTCATCTGATTATCTATTTGATGTAAAGTTTCGTGAGGAATGATAAAAACTAGAAGACGCATAAGGGGAGCTATATATGGCAAAGGGGTTACTTCATCATATTGAAATATATGTTTCAGATTTAAGTAGGACAGTAGACTTTTGGGGATGGTTTCTAGAAGAATTAGGATACTCATCTTTTCAAGACTGGGAAAATGGACGAAGCTGGAAAATGGATGAGACATACATAGTTTTTGTCCAAGCTGAGGACAGATTTTTAGATATTCCGTATCATCGATGCCGAGTAGGACTTAATCATCTGGCATTTCATGCAAGTTCACGGGAGCACATAGATGAAATGACAAACAAATTAAAAGAAAAAGGAATAACTATTCTTTATCCTGAAAATCACCCTTTAGCTGGAGGAAAGGATCACTATGCTGTTTATTTTGAAGATCCTGACCGAATTAAGGTAGAACTTGTGGCTCCAAGATAGTGATTTAAACAAGGTGTATTGTTTCAAGAGGATATACTCTAAAAATGGAATAGTAAGCAGGAATAGTGTAAGCAATGTCGAAGTAGTAATATGACAACATCCGGTAACATTCCATAAGGAGGCATAAGACAGTGGATAAATTATGGATCAACTCTTCAAAATAATAAATTTTTGAGGAGGAAAAATGAATGACGATAATTTTTAAGAATAATAAAAATATAAATAGAGAACAAGTTGAACGTTTATATAATGATGTAGAATGGTATGCTTATACACAAGATTTAGATGTTCTTCAACAGGCAATTGAACAATCGTTAGAAGTAGTATCTGCTTGGGATGGCGAAGATTTAGTTGGATTAATTCGTATAATTGGGGATGGATTAACAATTATCTACATTCAAGATATTCTGGTGTTAAATGCTTATCAAAATCGAGGAATAGCTACTCAATTGGTACAACAGATTCTGGAGAAATATAAAAGTGTTCGTCAAAAAGTATTATTAACTGAAGAAGCTCCAGATGTAAGACATTTTTATGAGAAAAATGGTTTCCAATCTTGCGATAAGGGATCTTTAGTGGCATTTGCTAAGTTAAATTAGGTGATTAATTCAGAGATTTGTATAATCTTGTATACAAATAAAATACAATTAAACGTTGCATCATATTTTGGTGCAGCGTTTTTTCCTTTCAGAAGGAGGTGCTTTTAATATAAAAAAATACTCACTTTTATTTATATCAAGTATTTGTGGGGGAAGGATAACTATAGAAGAAAAAAGGCTACTGTTTAAATGATTTTACATCATTTTTTTAGAAAAAAGCCTTTTATATGATTGGAGGAAAGACATGAAAAATGAAGATTGTGATTTAAAAAAACCAAATGGTGTAAAGGAAAAGAAACTGGAAGTAATTGATGGATACACAATAAAGTATCATGCAAACGGAAAAACAATATGGTCAAAGGGTAAAATGAATGAAGATACGCCTGAAGGCTATTGGGAATGGTATCGTTCAGATGGAACAATAAAGCGTTCAGGGTATTTTGAAAAAGGTGATCCAGTTGGTGAATGGGTCACCTATGATAGCAAAGGTGAAAAATACAAAACCACCAATCGTAATAAAAAATAAAAAAGTAAATTATGTTCTTTTTTCATAGTTATCTTGCTGTTAATTTGAATAGCCTAAAACAGTTAAAGGGTAGGTTTCTTTAAGAAGATATCACAACTAATCTTGCGATAAGGGTTTTTTGGTTGCATTTGCTAAGATGAATTAGGGGATTATTAAAGATAGTTAGCGTTGCATCATAAAATGGTGCAACGTTTTTTAGATTGTTTACCAACAATGAAGGGTTAATTGCATTTTTATGTACTCTCCCTACTTTAATTATAACATTTATAAAACCTTTATTATAGACTTTTTCTTTACATATACTACTGCTACAATCAATAGACATGAAAAGTAAGGAGAGATGTTGTATGAGTTCATTGGTTCTCGATTTTCAGGAAATGAATAAAACACAGTTTATGCTCGTTGGTGGAAAAGGTTTTAATTTAGGTGAATTATCAAAAATGGAAGGAATACAAGTGCCAGAAGGGTTTTGTGTCTCCACTGTGGCATATCAACAGATCATTGAGCAAAACAATAAATACCGGGTTTTGTTAGAGAAACTTGCAAAACTTGAAATTGATGATCGAGATCAAATTGCTGAAGTTAGCAGGAAAATTCGCCAAGTTATCATGGAAGTCGAGATTCCACTCAATCTTGTAGAAGATGTTACTCATTATCTCCTCTCTAAGCATGGAGATGAACATGCTTATGCAGTACGTTCTAGTGCGACTGCTGAAGATTTACCACATGCCTCTTTTGCAGGTCAACAAGACACTTATTTAAATGTCATTGGCAAAGATGCAATCCTGCATTATATCAGCAAGTGTTGGGCCTCTTTATTTACCACTCGTGCAGTTATCTACCGAATGCAAAACGGATTTGACCACAGCCAGGTGAGACTAGCAGTGATCATACAACGAATGGTTTTCCCTCAAGCATCCGGAATATTATTTACCGCTGACCCCATAACTTTTAACCGTAAGATACTTTCAATTGATGCCAGTTTTGGCCTTGGAGATGCTCTGGTTTCAGGATTGGTTTCTGCGGATTGTTATAAAGTAAAGGATGAAAAAATCGTTGATAAGATGATTGCAACGAAGAAAGTGTCCTGCAATGTCTTAAACGGAGGCGGAACAGAGATTCAGCAAATCGATCCAGAAAAGCAAAAAGCACAAACACTTACTGATCAACAGATTTTACAACTAGCGCGCATTGGACGAAGGATTGAAGCTTATTTTGGAAGTCCACAAGATATTGAGTGGTGTATAGTTGAGAATACCTTTTATATCTTGCAAAGTCGTCCAATCACTACTTTATATCCGATCCCTAGTTCAAATGATGAGGAAAATCATGTCTATATATCTGTTGGTCATCAACAAATGATGACCGACCCGATTAAACCATTGGGATTGTCTTTTTTTCTATTAACGACTTTTGCCCCAATGCGTGTAGCTGGTGGAAGATTGTTTGTTGATATCACACATCAACTTGCAACTCCTGTAAGTAGAAACAATTTATTAAATGCGATGGGTCAACACGATCCGCTCATGAAAGACGCAATTATGACCATTATTGAGCGTGGCGATTTTATCAAAACGTTGCCAGATGATAATCATGCACCGAGTCCCACTAAAGGCAAATCAGATAGGCACGCACAAGTTGGAAACAATCCTTCCATCGTTTCTGATTTGATTATGCGCAGACAAACATCCATAGAAGAGTTAAAACAAAACATCCAAACGAAATCAGGATCAGATTTATTTGATTTTATTTTAAGTGATATTGATGTATTAAAGAAACTTTTATTCGACCCACAAAGTTCATCTGTATTTATGACTGCTATACATGCATCATCATGGATCAATGCTAAAATGAACGAGTGGTTAGGTGAAAAAAACGTAGCAGACACACTTTCTCGATCGGTACAAAACAACATTACTTCGGAAATGGGTTTGGCATTAATGGATGTTGCAGATGTGATTCGCCCTTATCCAGAAGTAGTTGAATATTTACAACATGTAAAAGATAATCACTTTATGGATGAACTGGAAAGGTTTGATGGTGGACAGAAAGCTAGAGAAGCTATCTATGCTTTTCTCAACAAATACGGTATGCGATGTGCCGGAGAAATTGATATTACGAAGACAAGGTGGACTGAAAAGCCACTTACAATAGTCCCTATGATTCTAAGTAATATCAAAAACTTTGAAGCTAAAGCTGGCAAGCGGAGATTTGAAAAAGGGCAACAGGAAGCCCTAAAAAAAGAACAAGAATTAGTAGAACGATTGAAGCAATTACCGGATGGTGAACAAAAGGTTAAAGAAACAAAACGAATGATCGACCTAATTCGTAATTTTATTGGTTATCGGGAATATCCAAAATATTTTATGGTAAATCGTTATTTCATATATAAGCAAGCTCTAATGAAAGAAGCAAAACAACTTGTGCAAAAGGGTGTCATTTATGAAGAAGAAGATATCTACTACCTCAGTTTTGAAGAACTACAAGAGGTTGTACGCACGAATACACTAGATTACCAAATCATCAGCAAGCGAAAGGGTGAGTACAAATTATATGAAAAGCTAACACCACCTCGTGTTATTACATCTGATGGTGAAATCATAGCAGGGAAGTACAAACGAGAGAATCTGCCAGCTAAGGCAATTATCGGTTTACCAGTATCTGCAGGTGTAATAGAAGGTCGCGCTCGTGTCATTCTTAATATGGAAGATGCCAATTTAGAAGATGGAGATATATTAGTCACAGCTTTTACGGACCCTAGCTGGACACCTTTGTTTGTATCCATCAAAGGCCTAGTAACTGAAGTCGGTGGGTTGATGACACATGGAGCCGTTATTGCACGAGAATACGGATTACCAGCAGTGGTAGGAGTTGAGAATGCTACTAATAGAATTAAAGATGGGCAACGAATTCGCGTGCATGGAACAGAGGGATATATCGAAATACTATAATCGTTTTAGTTGAATTTTGCAGCACACATACAACTTTATACAATCAAACGGCCGATTTTCCAATGTGGAAATCGGTTTTTTTTGACTATGTTTTCACAAATTTTTTTCTAATCCATTGTTAGACCAACCCTTACCCTAACACCTGTTTCCTAGAGAAATAGGAAACGTATCGCAGTACTAGAATGACTTTCCGTAGAATAATTAGAAAAGTTATCCATCCTCATTTAGGTATAAAAAGTTAAAGTATATAACATTCCTTCTCTATTATTATGTAGGATTATCATTTTGTTAAAGCTAAATTATAAAAGGAACAGTTCATCGAAAAAGTAGGAAGCTATTCCTAGTTTAAATATGAAATTAGGAATAAATATAGGAATCATTGGTAGTCGACTCGTTTTTATTACTGAGGTTATAATGTTAGTACTTCACATAAGACTTCAATGGAAAAATGCTGATTAATGAATGGTGTTTTTTCTATTGGCCCGACAATCGAAGGGAGTTAATAAATGGAACTGTTTGCTAAAAGGATCATTATAATCTCAATATTAATTATGTTAATTTCAATATTTGATTTTTTGGATAATACAATCATAAGTATATTACATCTTGAAGATGAGGGAATATTTGAATTAATGGTGGATTTTTTCAGCCCTATATTAGAAGTTTCGTTAATGTTTTGGGCTTTGTTAACAGGTAAGAAAATTATTAGTAAAACACAAGAGGAAGAAGAACAGTATAAACGTTTAGTCCAATTATCTCCTGAAGCTATCATAATTCATGATAAAGGGGAAATCCTCTTTATTAATGAAAGTGGTGCAAACTTACTTGGTTCGAATTCAACAAATGAACTAATCAATCGGGACATAAGTGAGTTTGTTCATCAGGATTCAAAAGAACTCATAATAAATCTAAAAAAGCACTTAGATCAATTCCCCAATAGTGAATTTAATGAGCAAGTGAAAATAAAGAGAGTGGATGGGGCCGTAGTGGATTTAGAATTTAAATCGACTATGATTGATTTTAAAGGACATTTGGCACGAGAACTAATAGCAAGAGATATAACGATACAGAAGAGCGAAATTGAAAATGTAACGCGATTAGCATATGAAGATGCATTAACGGGTTTACCTAATCGAAGAGCCTTCATGGATCAACTCACCCGATTGTTAAAGTCTTCTGAAAAAGAGAATAAAATGTTTGGGGTAATGTTTATTGACTTGGATGGCTTTAAGCAAGTGAATGACACCCTTGGTCACGATGGAGGGGATATCCTTTTAAAACAAGTTAGTGATTATTTTAAGAAATGTGTAGCAGATAAAGGTATTGTGGCAAGGTTAGCTGGAGACGAGTTTATGGTCTTGCTGGATAGTGCAAATCAAGAAGAGAGTACATTGGTTGCAAATCGTATCATTGAGAGTTTCAATTCTCCAATCATTATACTTGGAAAAAGAGTTAGAGTCACATCAAGTATAGGAATAGCCCTATATCCACAACACGGTCTAAATGCTACCGAATTAATTAACCGTGCTGATATGGCTATGTACCAGGCAAAACAACAAGGGAAAAATAAATATCAACTATATAATCCATATAGTTTAAATGAGATTGATTTGTATTGAAAAACAAACCATACGCTACATCAGCGTATGGTTTTAATAATGTATATTTCCGAAGAAAAAGAGGTGTTTCTTACGCCTGAAACTTTTTGTTGTCAATTGAAATAATTTGTTCGTTTGCATGTTTTGCGATTTCTTTTGTTTCTTCAACTAGTTGTGAAATATGAAGACAACTTTGTTGCGCCCCTTTGACTAGGAGTGGAACACCTATCGAGTTAATTCCTAGTCCTCTCGAGAAAAAACCGCCCATTGTCATCGCAAAAGGGACAACGGGTGAAGTATTCGAAAAAATAATTTCCTCATTAGTATTATAGCGATTTACGATGATCTCACTGAAGTGATAAAGAGAAGGGAGGACGAGTTTTGATGAACGTCTTCCAAGTGTATACACACGATTCCCCTCATCATCTTCACCATGGAAAATGAATTTTCCTGCATCTTTTTTCTTAAGTTTGTTAAAATAAGGGACTGCTAATATCTCATCTTTTTCTAAAATCCTCGTAGGGTCATTGAAGATTTTAAGATGATAAGCAGCTGCTAGCGATGTGGAATGGGTACCACCGAAATCATGATAAATAAATAGCATATAATATCACCCTATTTTTCTGTTTGTCTGTAAGCTTTTATTTGGGTTTTTAAAGAGGCATAAACCCCGACAGCTGCATTACCATAGAAAAAGCCCATAAATATTCCCTCCAAAAGGTGATGGCGATGAGCGAAAAAAATCGAAATAATTAAGCCGATCACATTTGCAACAGTAGGAATAAAAGCCTTACGAATTGGTAGAAGCCACTTACAAATTTGAGTCAAGATAACGACTAATGGTACTGAAATAAGAGCATCCCAAACGTTTGTATGGATAGTAGGAAAGTTCTCCAATATCTAATTGCACCTCTTTTATAATGAACATTTCTTGATACTATTGATAGCGTTGAAAAAATGAGGGGAAAATTCCCCTAGCCTAGTCTACTTATTTTTTTCCTTTTCTTTCTTATCGTCTTCTTCATCACCCACTTTTAATTTGATATTCTTTTCACTGTTTTTATCATTTTGAGTGTGAATCTTTGATTTATTATCGGATTCTTCTTTGGGCGGAGCACATCCAATAAGCAATAGAACTGTAATAATCACATTAATAAAAAGTAAAAATTTCTTTTTCATGATAATTCCCCCAGAGGATATTAAATAGGTTTAATCAAATCCTATTAAATACAGTATCCAAAAGAAGAATAAATAAACTTCAGTATGAAAAAATCAGGTGTGAAGAAAAATAAGTTGAATTCTTTAACGTTTATGAAAGAGGGAGGTCGGTTAACCACCGTATTGTATTAAGGAAATATAGATTGCGTTTCCTTTTTTTGGAGTTTGCGAATTGTTTCATACTGACAATCTATGAAAAAGCATACGCATTTCATTTTTACGTATGTCTTTATCGCATTTTTAATAAAAAAAAATACATAAATGGATACTAATTACATTTTTGGCCTCTTTTAATATCATTTTTACCTTTTTTTGGATGTCATGAATGGAATCATATTGCCAATCTATGAAAAAGCATACGCAATTCTATTTTGCGTATGTTTTTGTCGAACTTTTATTAATAAACCATATGCAAATAGATATTAATAACACTTTTGGTCTCTTTTAATATTTTGTGAAAGACATCATACTGCGCATCTATCTAAAAGCATACGTAAACCATTTTAAGTGAGTGGAAAAAAGAAACTTTTTATTTAGTTATTCGTATAGATAGTAATGAATATTTGAAAGGAGTCTATATGGAATCAATATTATTATTTTCAGTTATTATAGGATTGGCTTCAACACTTATCCTCTTTCCATTTTTAAGAAATACGAACACGAAGGAAAAGGAGAAAAAGGCTAAACCCCAAACTGGCCTTCTCGTGTTAAGCTCGGTTTTATTTACCACTCTTATATTTCTTTATTTCTATTTGACGAATCTTGATCGTAATTTTCCTTCAGTTTGGCTATTAGCCCTTCTTGTTACCGCTGCTGGCGCATTCTTTGCAACCGGGATTGAAAGAGTTGTAAAGGGAGCATTATTTGTAGGCAGTCTTCTCTTTTGTATTTATTTAGGAACGGCTTTCCTCATTAATGCGGATGAGAAATATGAAATTGCCAGCATGGCGCAGGAAACGGAGATTGAAGTGTTTGATGAAACAAAAACACCGGCAAGTGTGCCACCACAGTTTGCGCGAAATAAAATGAAAAAGGCCTTTGGTCAAGTTCCAGATACAAGTTATTATGAGTTAGGAAACTTGCAAATCCAAAAGGTAAACAACAAGTATGTGTATATAGCGCCTATCGAATTTTCGGGCTTTTTCAAGTGGTGGAAAGGGGATACGACACCTGGATACTTCACGATTAGTGCTACGGATTCTACTGATAATCCAAAGTTTGTGAAGACAGAAATGTCTTATACGCCATCTTCTTATTTTCATAAAAATCTTGAACGCCATATGCGAATGAAATATCCAAATATGATCTTTTATGGGGAACCTCAATTGGAAATCGACGAGGAAGGGAAGCCCTTTTATATTCGCTCATATGGGGAATTTATTTCGGCACGAAATGGTTTTGAAGTAGAAGGAATCGTCCTCGTAGACCCAGCTTCAGGTAAAACAGACATGTATGCTTTAGCTGATGTTCCTTCATTTATTGATGGAGCTGTATCTCCAGAAGTGGTTAGCTTGCAAAATAGCTATTATGGAAATTATGTGAATGGTTTTTGGAACAGCAAGTTTGGAAAATCTGACGTAAAACTTCCATCAGATGAGGGGACGGAAGCAAATGTAAGTCCGATTTTTGATGAAAATGGGGATATGTATTATTTCACTGATTTTACTAGTCCGAAAGAAGGCGTTGACTCGATGCTTGGTTACTCCCTCACGAATTCAAGAACGGGAGAGGCCACTTATTATACGGGTAACTTACAAGAATCATATATGGATTCACAAGGTGCTCTTCAAATTATTGAAAAGAAATTCATAGAAAAGAAATGGGACGGTGAAATGCCTATTCTCTATAACTTTTATGGAGAGGCAAGCTGGTTAACTCCAGTACTGGATGCGAATGGATTTTTACAGAACTATTTTATCGTTTCAGCTGCTAATCCGGAAATTTCCGTGTACGGTAATACGCCAAATGAAGCGTTAAAGCTGTATAAAACAGCCTTACAACGTGGCGGAGGAACGGTTGACGGAACATCGGAAGCAGCAGAAAAACAAGTGAGCGGGAAAGTTGTCCGGGTTTATAAGGAAAAGGGAGAAAATGCTACGATTGTTTACTTTTTATTAGATAATAACAAAAGTTACGTGATCTCATCTGAAAATAGCCCAAAGGCGATCTATTTACAGGCAGATGATACCGTGAATGTGACATACCTTGATACAGGTGAAGACTTTTTACCAGCAAAAACTCTTGTGATACAAGGATTAAATTAATATTGATGTGAAAATAGTGTCGGTCATTGATGGCCGGCGCTTTTTGTTGTTTGTGCTTCTAGAAGGATTAATGCATTTTTTGTTGAAATTATAAAAAGAACGGAGCAATATGACTTAAAAAGGTGAGCACTATTTAAAATTTGATATTAATAGAATTGAGGCACATAAACGAAACCTAGTTTCTGTGAACTTTTGTCTTACTTTATAGTGTTTTACATAATGAGGTTATCTATTGATTCAAAATATAAGACGAAAGATATGAAGTTTAGCTAAACAAATAGCTATAGATGCCAAAATTAAAGGTTTAAAAGTTTGTTGTAGTTGTCTTATTTATATATAAAGGGGAAGATGTAAATAGGTTTGACACGTTATCAGGCAATGCTTTTTGATTTAGATGATACCTTACTTAATAGGGATAAAGCTGTAGATAACATGTTTTTACTGATCTTAGAAAAGTATTATGAGGATGTTAAAAATATTGCCCGAAACGAAATGTTAACAAAATTTAAAGAATATGATAAAAGAAGTTATGGCTATGGTGATAAAACTATTGTTTTTGAATCATTTTTTGATGAATTTACACCAAAATATAGATTACCACGTAACGAAATTCAAGATTTTTGGAATCATCATTTTCCTCAATGTTTTACTTTAAATCAAAATACGATAAATATCATAACGTATAAAAGATTATGTTAACGTTGGAATTATAACTAACGGCTCAACTCAGAGACAAAAAGCTAAAATAATGAACACTCATTTAAATAGTTGTTTTGATATGATCATTATTTCTGAAGAAGTGGGATTGAGTAAACCAGACAAGCGCATATTTGAGTTAGCATTAAATAAGCTTAATGTGCCTCCAGAAGCCGCATGGTGATGATATAAAAAAAGATATTGGTGGGTGTCAAAATGCTCATTTAAAGGGAATATGGTTTAATCCTTTAATGGCTAAAAATGAAACTGAAATAGAACCATTTGCCGAAATTACTTCTCTTGATAGATTATTAAATTATTTTGTTAAAGGTTTATTTTAATGGATTGTTATGGTAATCAAGGACTTAGCAACTCTGGATTTAAAGAAATAACAAATAAAATGTAAAATTTTGGGATAAACTCTTACTGAGATTAATCATTGAGTGAGGGGTAAAATGCGAAAGAAACGAAAAAATACAAATATGCACGTCATTTTGGTGTTTAGCATAATATTGTTAACTATCTTTAGTAAATCTTGGCGTGATATTCCAAAGTACTATAAAAATATGGTATATGTTAGTTCACTTAATGCACTATATTATTTTCTATGTAGAAGACATCTTGTTTGGGAATTTATTCCTAACGGCATAAACTGGTTCTTAATAAGAATGGTACATATAATTATTGTAACTCCGTTAGTAGTACTTGTATTTTTGAGCAAGATGCCTAGTGGGCGGTTTGAGCAATTAATCTACTATTTACGATGGATTACAGTAAGCTTTGCGGTTGAATACTGTATTCAGAAAAAACACCTAATTCTTTATGGACACGGCTGGAATGTTTTTTGGTCAGGATTCTTGTACGTTAAGATGTATTTGTACAGTCATTTATTTACGACACGCCCTTTATTTACGTTATTCCTATCTTTGTTTTCAACTATTTTTTTTATTATTAAATTCAAAGTTCCTTTAAAAATGAAACACCTCTCAAGTTTCTTTGAACCATTAGTTGATCTATTTTACCATACAACTTTACAGGGTTTATTGACAAAGAAAAAACTATTCTAATTGTGCGATGGTTTTGCTTTTTTGTAACAGCACATTTTAACTAGCGGGTACGGATCCTTCAAAAGGAAAAGTGCCTTTTTTGTTGAATTTTTAAACTATCGAAGCACCAGTTGAAATAGAGTTGCGTAGACGATACGCAACTTTTATCAATTTTAACCAGAATTACATCCAAGTCAGTCGGGATAATAGATAATTGTATAGAATCGGACCAGTTCTTCTGAAGAATTAATATAAATGTGTTCAGTATTCGCATTAAATTTAATTGTTTCGTCAGGATTTAACTCAAACTTCTCCCCATGAATTTCCAGAGTAAGCGTTCCACGTTGTAATAGTACATACTCCTCACCTGTATGCTTTTCAGCTACATGTTTAAAACCAGGTTTTAAGTCTACAGCGAATATTTCAAACTTTTTTTCTGGATGAAAAGGGAAGATTGAATACACGAAATAATTTCCATCATCATCAATGACTGGATTAAGTTCATTCAATTTTATTTTTTCAATTTGTGGTTTTTCATTTTCCTTTAAAAATCCTGAAAAAGAAACTTGCAATCCGTTTGCAATTTTCCAAAGAGTGGTGACAGTTGGATTTGATTTTCCATTTTCAATTTGGGCTAACATTGCTTTGCTAACCCCAGTTAGTTCTGACACGTTATCTAAGCTCAGTCCTCGCTTTTTTCTCAAATTGGCAAGATTATTCGCAATAACCTCTTGAATGAATTCCATTAAAAAACTCCTTGACTCTTTTTTCTATTCATTATAACATACATTTAAACATCATAACAGACACGTGTTTACTATAGCATACATAAGGTGGTGTAACGTTGAACCAATTAGCAAATGAAATAACGTTTGAAAAAAATCTCCCATCATTTTCTCAAGGAGTAAAAGACTGCGTTCCAACTTTAATTGGGTACATCAGTATAGGAATTGCGATGGGCATAGTTGGGGCAGCGTCCAATCTAAGTATATTAGAAGTTGCTTTATTATCGATCTTAGTCTACGCTGGTGCAGCACAATTTATCATTTGTGCTCTACTTGTATCAGGAAGCCCTTTTTCAGTCATTGTATTTACAACTTTTATTGTGAATTTACGTCATTTTTTATTAAGTATGACGATAGCACCGAGCTTTAAAAATTATTCTCTTTTAAAAAATATTGGGATTGGAACCCTTTTAACAGATGAATCATTCGGAGTTGCGGCCAATAAGATTGCAAAAAGAGAAATGATTAATGCAAGTTGGATGAATGGATTGAATCTAACAGCTTATTTTTTCTGGATTTTGTCATGTACATTAGGTGCTGTTTTCGGAAAATGGATTTCAAATCCGGAAGTTTTAGGATTGGATTTTTCATTAACGGCGATGTTTCTAGCATTACTTGTTTTACAATTAGAGAGTATGGAACATAGTAAATTGAAGTTTTATCTATTGCTTATTACCTATGTTGTACTCTCGATGTTGGTACTCTGTATGTTTATGCCTTCCTACATTGCGATTCTATTATCGACCATAATTGTTGCGACGATTGGGGTGGTGAAGGACAAATGAGTTTGAATGTATCGATATTATTAATCATATTAGGTAGTGCGATTGTCACTTTTATTCCGAGAGTTGTTCCATTCATTGTTATAAGGAAAATAGGACTTCCCAAAGTTGTAATCAAATGGCTTTCATTTATCCCTATTTGTATTTTTACCGCACTGATCGTTGATAGCTTTATTATTGAAGATGAATCATTACTTTCAATTGACTGGAGAGTTCTTGCAGCAATTATACCAACTCTCATTGTAGCTATATGGACAAAGAGCTTATCAGTTACAGTTATTGTAGGAGTTGTCTGTATGGCTACAATAAGATTTGTGTTTTAATGAAGCTGAGTTTTTTGAATCAGGGTATTGCTATAATTGATAAAACTTATTCTTAATTGTTGCTGCATTTTTTTATCCTTACTGAAAATAATAAGTTCGGAGGTGTTAATATGGCAACTGCTAAAATCGGGGACAATATTTCATTTAATCGTGATGGGCAAAGTTATAAAGGAACAGTTACGGTTGTACGAGAAAATTCTGTTATTGTTGAGTATGGTTACAATGAAGAAAAAGACGAACCAATTTCAACTATAGTCAATCATAAAAATTATAAAATTACGAAGGCAACGTAGTAAACAATTGTATAGAGTAACGGGTAGCGATAGTCCAAAAGGATTATCGCTTATTTTTTTTCAATTATACTCTTCATTTATCTCCGACGATTGACAAGCGAATAGCGAATAGGTAGGTATTCACCTATGTTTACCCAGATGAATATCTTATTCGTATAGCTTTTTTAGGGGGAATCAAGTGTGGGTTATTACGTTACTGTGGAATCAGGTGTAAAATTATATATTGAAGATATTAATCCTGAAGGCAGCAAGACAATCGTATTTCTGCATGGTTGGCCGTTAAGCCATAGACAGTTTGAGTATCAATTTGATGTTCTGCCTTTCATGGGTTACCGCTGTATCGGAATTGACTGGAGAGGTTTCGGAAAGTCGGATAAGCCAATAAGTGGATACAATTTTGACCGTTTGGCCGATGACATACGTACAGTAGTTGATGTCCTTCAATTAGACAATTTTACTCTTGTTGGTCATTCTACGGGCGGAGCAATTGCGATTCGGTATATATCCCGACATAATGGTAACGGGGTATCTAAGCTTGTCCTAGTTGATGCTGCAGCTCCTGTAGGCTTTACCACAGAAACTGCGACAAAATTCCTTACTCAAGGGCTAAATGACCGTCCTAAGATGATGAGAGAAGTGACAGAAAGCTTTTTCTTTCAATATATAACAAGTCCATTCTCTGAGTGGTTTTTTCAAATGGGCTTAGAAGCAGCAGGCTGGTCAACAGCAGCGATCATTATTACATTAAGAGATGAAACGCTTTATGCAGACTTAAAAAAAATATTTGTCCCTACTTTAATTGTTCATGGTGTTCATGACAAAGTGATTCCATTTGCACAAGCTCAGGAACTAAGTCAAAAAATAAAAAACGCACAGCTTGTTCCGTTTCATTACAGTGGTCATGGTGCTTTCTGGGAAGAACGTGAAAAGTTTAACCAGCTATTAAGGCAATTTATTGGTTGATTCATCCTTATTTAACTTACAAATGTAAGTTTACTTGAAGTCGAATTTTAAACGAATAGGTGCGTTAATCCGAGAAGGATTAAGGCACTATTTTTTTGAAATTTTTGTCGTTCTTTTTTAATAAATGGGGTGAGTTTAGTTGAAAAAAGAAAAATTAGTAATATAGCAGGTGAATTATGGTACTAGGTGGAATTATTGTTAATGAATAAATAAATCGAGAATAAATGGAGGAGTAATGATGAGTCAGGTTTGTGTTATTGGGATTTATGTTCCTAATATTCAGGAGGCAATTGACTTTTACACCATAGTTTTAGGCTTTGAAGTTAATAAAAAATATGGTCCTAAAATTGTAACACTCGTTCAAGGAGATCTACCCATCGTATTAGAAGAATCAGAAGAGGCATCATATATTAATAATCCTAAACCTTCAGGAGTAGTTTTAGGATTAAAAACGGAAGACATTCATCATACAGTTGATCTGTTAAAAGAACATAAAGTTGATTTCATTGTTGAAGAACCAACAAAATGTCCTCCGGGAAAATATATTAGTTTCAGAGACCCATTTGGTAATGTATTAGAGTATCTGCAATTTGATTAATTCAACCAGTCTTTTGGAGGATTATGATATGGAATATTATAAATATCTGAGACTGTATGTAGGCCATAAACCTATTATTTTACCTGGTTCGGTTGTTATCATTATAAATCAACAGAATGAAGTGTTATTGCAAAAAAGAAAAGATGGATATTGGGGATTACCAGGAGGCCTAATGGATTTAGGTGAAAGTTTTGAAGAAGTGGCAAAAAGAGAGGTTTTCGAAGAAACAGGCTTAGTAGTTGAAAACCTAAAATTACTTAATGTTTTCTCTGGTTCTGACCATTATTTTAAAGTGTCAAATGGGGATGAATTATATTCAGTAACAGCTGTTTATTATACGAAAGATAGCAGTGGAGAATTGAAGATAGATTATAGCGAATCTGAAGAAATGCAATATTTTTCACTTAATAATCTACCAAGTAGATTAACAGTTGAGTATAGAGGATATATTGAGCAATACATAAATTGTGTAAAGGTAGATTTTAAGTAAACATAGTGATCATACTAAAGGATTATTGCTTATTTTGAGGTTAATATAACAGTACTTACTATATGTAACATTTATTGAATGGGAAAATAAATTCTGGAGGTACATAATGGAAATTTTTAAGTTTAGTAAAGATAGTGGTATGAAAATATCAAAGTTCAATTCGGATTTTGTGATGTCCCGTATTATTCAAACTGAAAAAGCAACTCATGTAGGTTACATGTACTTAGAAGAAAACGGAATTATAGGCTATCATCAAGCAGTAGTACCACAACTTCTTTTAATCTTAAATGGGGAAGGGGATGTACGTGGTGAAAAAGAAGAATATATCAAAGTTCAAGCGGGAGACGCTGTTTTTTGGGAGAAAGATGAATGGCATGAAACCAAAACGGATACAGGATTAACCGCTATTGCTATTGAAAGTGAAGAATTAAATCCTTCATTATTTATGCCATTTAAAAAATAAACTAATGGTTGCCATTACTGAATTAGGCAGTCGCTTTTTCTGTTACTTGCGCAGTAAGGTTTTTATAGATTAAGAATATTTGGGTTAATAGAGTTTCAGAATAAATGCGAGAAAATTAACCTTCCCTCAATTGGTAATTCGACACGATCGTATTGTGTCTTTTTTTGTGATTTTTTTAAGGAGAATCAGTTGACAGGTAAAATAAAATTATGATATTATTAAAAATTTGATTAAAAAATCTATGTGTGTTAAGGTTAAGAAGGTTACCATATATGGAGGTGGGTTATTTGTTTCAAATTGGCGATAAAATAGTTTATCCAATGCACGGAGTAGGTATAATTAAAGCCATAGAAGATAAGGAAATCTCAGGGGAAAAACAACAGTATTATGTTATAAAAATGTTAATAGGTAATATGCAAGTCATGATTCCAACAGGTAAGACCTTGAATTTAAAAATACGCCATGTTACTGACATAAATGCATTAACACACATCATACACATTTTTCAGCATGGAGAAACAGACAGATTTCAAATGTGGAAGCAAAGGTATAAAGTGAACACGGACAAAATAAAAACGGGTAAAATAGAAGAATGTGCTGAAGTCGTACGTGATTTAATGCGTATGAAGAAAGAAAAAGAACTAAATGCAAGTGAAAAAAAGATGTTACTAAACGCACGTGAATTTTTGATGAACGAATTGGAATTAATTAAAGGAATTACTGAAAAACAAATAAAAAGTTTCTGTTAATGTTTAATTAAAATAATGTATTACAACTCCCGAAAATATCCTGTTTTTTTGGGAATATGTTTCCTTTTGAAAGTAAATCTTTCAAAGACATTCAACTTCTCCAACTCACCTTTAGAGCATTAACCTCTTTTTTTATTTCTGCAATTTAATCCATTTTTATTATTTAAATTACTTTTACGAACTATAATGCTACAAATAACTCGATAATACTGCACTCGATTTTTTTGCGATCCTGATTCACACTGGCACGGACAAGGAGCCGTAAGGATGAAAGAGAGGTAGGGCTTTCATTGTTTTAGGTAAGCAAATAATATTGCTTCTCTTCTTTTCATAAAAGAGAAAAACGATTTGGTAACACAATATGGTCAACTACAAAAATGGTTTCCTAGTTTGGAAATCATTTTTTTATTTATTTTACATCACAAAAGGAATTAGGTATTTTCTCTCCCAAATCATTCATTATAAAGATTTTTAATTATATTTAAAGAGTATTGATTTAAAAAGGATTAAGGGCTTTGTTATAGAAGTTATCAAACAATTACAGATATTTCAAATAACGATTAGAGCATTCATCAATTATTAGTAAAAGAACCGATATTTTTTCATGCAATGTCTAATAAAATAAATAAGGAGGGATTAAATGAACAGCAATAATTACCTTAAAGCAATAAACTGGACGATTTTCATACTTGTAGTTTTGACAGGAATTATTACTGCATCTTTCTCAATGTATAAGCTTCTAAATATACCTGCATTTGGTGAGGAGGCGCAGTCTCGTGTAGAATTCCGATGGGGATCCATACAAATGTTCACCGTAATTGCTTTACTAATCAGTTCTGTATTATTAGCAAAAGGGTGGAAGCGTTTGTTTCCATTTAACTTTCCTATTGCCATCATCCTGCTAGGTTTTTGTTATGTATTATTTTTTCTGACATTTACAACTGGTTGGGTTGGTTTTCAAGGCATATTTGGTTTCTTTATCGCTTTCCTAATAGGTATGATTTTAGGTATTTCTTATTCGATTTTTAATCGGATTGAACGACGAAGGTAATAAATAAAGGCTGTTTTCGCAAAGTTTGTTGTTTCTAAAAGGTATATTATCAATCATATAAACTGGAAATGGAGGTAGAAGATGAAAAATAGTTCATCCATAATTATTGGTTTAGCAATTATAGTAGGTTTCACAATATTAGGCTTATTTTTTATGTCTGCATTTGGTAAGGAAACTTCAAATGTAGATAGTACTAACAATGAATATAGATATGAACTTGTGCCTGCAAACGAGAATAATATCATCATTTTCGATAAGAAGACTGGTGAATATTGGAAAAAATATTTACCAAGTGGTGAAGGTCCTACAAATTGGGAGAAAGTCGAGTCTCCAATAAAAAATAGCGGTAAATAGATTAAGAGTATTAGCCACCTTTAAGTAATTAAGGTGGTTTTTATATTACTTTCAACATCTCTACTGTTATGTCGTTATATTTTTAACACGCCGAAACAAGCAAGAAGGGATTGATTATCCCTTGTTTTTAGAAGTTATTAAACTATCATATTTTTGACTTCTATGTACTAATTATCTATAATTAGTAATGTAATTTAAAGTTTAGGAGGATTATTAAAAAATGACACATTATATGAGACTTCGATTCCCATCTTTGAACCAGTAATTTAATACGTTCAAAGGCTCTGTTTGTGAAACCAGAGTACACGGGATAAGTCTGTCCTTTTTTAATAATCTTCATTTTATAGGTAAATACATGTTTTGCTGATATCGATGTATTTACTCCTACTCTAGCCTATGTAGGGCTGGAATAGATATTATGTAATGGAGAAAGGCGGATTGTTCTGCCTTTCTTTATTTATGTCTAATTATCTATCTTCTTTAGGATTAAAGAGGTTTATTTAGCGACGACTTCTTATTGACCTAAGACAAATAAGGATCGGTTTCTTCCGTTTACTCTGAATCACAGGCAGATTGCCTGTGATTTTTATTTTTGAAAGGAAGAGTAACATGAATAACAAAACAAAAAGAGTAAACCGGTTTCGTGATAAGATTGAAGTATTTAGATGCCCGCATTGTAAAGGTTCGTTAAAAGTGGTTGATGAAAAAAGCCTAAAATGTGCAAATAAGCATACTTTCGACTTTGCTAAACAAGGATATGTTAACTTTATGACGCGTTCCACAAATAGTCATTATGATCAGAGTTTATTTGAAGCAAGGCAGAACATCATTATGAAAAGTGAGTTGTACACACCAATTCATAAAGAAATCTCAAAAGTGATAAACACATACATGAATTCTACAATTTATCCATTATTACTTTTTGATGCCGGATGTGGTGAAGGATCTCATTTACAAAAGATTATAAATGAATGTAATATTTCAGCTTTAAAAGGGGTGGGTCTGGATATTTCAAAGGAAGGAATAATAATGGCCGCTAAGAAATATAAAGAACAAAGTTGGATTGTTGGTGATTTAGCAAATTCACCAATAGCAGCTCAAACTTTTCATGTAGTTCTTAATATCTTATCCCCTTCAAATTATAAAGAGTTTAAAAGAATATTGGTTCCTGACGGTCTTGTCATTAAAGTGGTCCCTCGTCCAAATTATCTAAAAGAACTAAGGAAAGCACTTTACGGTGACACAGAAAATAATTCTAATAAAAATGTAGAGATAGTCGAGCTATTTAAGAAACACTTTTATTTAAAAGAAGTTATTAATCTAAGTTATCAACAAACGTTGGACCAAAAAGAAGTAAATAATGTAATGCATATGACACCACTTTCATGGAATTCGAAAAAAACAGATGTTGGGGCATCTATAAATAGCATTTCAGAGATTACGGTTGATTTAGATATACTAGTGGGATTTAAAAAATAATCAAAAGTTAATTCATATCTAATAGGACCCTATTTTATTTAGGAAAATGAAAGAGTCCTCACCAAAGGTTGTGGGGACTTAATTCGTGTAATCAACTATAATGTTTAGCTTAAAGAACAGTTTTGATCTGCTTTGCGTAGAAAAAGCGGACGATTGAAAAGTACAGGAATTGGATGAATAAAAATACACCAATACCGTTAGGGATACGATGGTTAAGTCATAAAAGAAAAGGTGAGACAATGCGGTTAGAGCTACGGCTCCGTGAATAAGTGCCACAAAAATCGGTGTGAAGAATAGAAGGGCAGTTTGTCTCGTTAGTACCTCTTTCAAATCTTTCACGGTTAAGCCTATTTTTGCAATCGATTTGAATTTAATAAATAATCTGGGCTCATCTTGTTTGTAGGATCGTTTATTGGGATTGTGTTCTTTATTTCGGCTGGAAGTTTCCTCTAATTCAGACTTTATGCGGATTTAGAGGAAGACAAACAAAAATTCTATTTATATTCAAAATGGACAAGTAAAGGGTGTTGAATGAATTGGGGATGAGTTTGGACAAACGGAAGAACTACTACAGCAGTTCCTTTTTGAACGAGCGAAGTTGGAAACGAGCCTTTAGTTGTTGATTTTGCTATAATGCCACTAAGTAGCTAGCACTTTATAATAGAGGAGTCGAATATGGAAAATAACGTTTTTGAAGAAATGGCAAAAAGATATGATACAGAGGAAAGAATGGAATTAGCGAAAGTAATTGTGAAGGAAGTAATACCGCAATTACTAGGTGCTCAAGATAAATCACTAATTGACTATGGAAGCGGGACGGGGCTAGTTAGCTTAGAACTATCAGAATTAGTGGAATCGATATTGTTGGTAGATTCATCAAAACAAATGTTGGACGTGGCTGAAGTTAAAATAGCTAAGCGTGGTCTATCGAATGCAAAAGTATTGTATGCGGATTTAACTCAAGAAACGCCTGAACTTAAGGCGGACATCGTGTTGATGTCACTAGTTCTTCTTCATATTCCTGATACGAAAAAAATCTTACAAGAATTGTTCACTATTTTAAACAAGGGCGGCAAGCTCATTATCATCGATTTTGACAAAAACGATCAGATATCTCACCCAAAAGTACATAACGGCTTTTTGCATGATGAACTGAAAAGATTATTATCCGAAGTTGGATTTACTTCAACCGAAATGAAGACATTCTATCACGGACATCGTATTTTTATGAGGCAAGACGCCTCAATGTTTATTACTAGTAGTATAAAGTAAGGGTCACAGATCTGAATACAATATTTACACCCGTCATTTCTTGTAGAGGATGACGGGTGTTTTGTATGTTCTTTGAAAAAATGCACCAATATATTAAATTAGAGGTGGAATAAACGAATATAAATAGAAAAATACTATCAAAAACAGGAGGCCTTTTTGTGAACAAAAACCAATTTGAATTGATAGAGAAAATAAGAAAAGCAGAAGTTCAACAAAGTGAAAGATGGGTCAATTATTGGAACGATTACTCCAATTTTCATACTTGGCAGTTTTGGGTTGTTTTGGCAATGTTAATTATTCCACTCATTGCTTTACTTCTTTTTATAGACCGAAGAAAAATCTTTCAACTAGGTTTTTACGGATATGGGGTACATATCTTTTTTGCATTCACGGATGTAATTGGAGTATCAAGAGGGTGGTGGATCTACCCATATAAATTATTACCTGGGCTTCCGGCAAACTTTGCTCTAGATGCATCTTTCGTACCAGTATCGTATATCCTACTGTACCAATATACGCTTAATAAAAATAAAAATTATTATATTTGGCTACTTCTTCTTTGTCTTGTATTTGGATTTTTCATAAAACCTATCTTACAGGGGATTGGTTTGTTTCGTTTTGGTGGAAAGGAGAATTTTTTCCTATTATTTATTCTATATATAGCCGTTGGGCTTATCTCAAAATGGATAACAGATGTATTTTTATTTTTAAGTAAATCAAATAAATGGAGCCTCTTGCATAGAAAAACAAGGATGTAACAAAAAAATTTTAGAGTAAGTTGAAGTGGCTTATGCTAACTAACACTAGTGTGAAGTTATGTTATAAAATCTTTTTAGCAATCAATTCAGTTGCTTTTTTCGGATTAAGGCGGTATAAAATGTCCATGATTTTCGAATCGTTTCCGGCTAAAACACGGTATTTTCTAGTTTCCATTCCTTCAATAATGACGGCAGCTGCGACGATGGGGCTTAGTAGTTTATAGGTAGAACTTTCGGCACCTTCTTTTTCCACTTTGGCTTTTTCCACGAGGTCTGTATCAACCGCGCCAGGAATCACAAGGGTCACACCAACATTGGTTTTACGAAGCTCCGAGTGAAGGGATTCGGTTAACATCTTAACAGCTGCTTTTGAAGCGCAATAGATTGTTTGTTGCGGAATCGGTAGGGATCCACCCATACTCGCTACATTTGCAATATGGGCTTCGGGCCTAGTTAACAGATGTGGTAAAAACGATTTACACATATAGAGCGTTCCATAAAAATTGACATCCATTACCCATTGGATTTGTTCATACTCAAGATCATGCACACTCATGAATGGTTGAATGATGCCTGCATTATTAATTATCGCGTCTACGCAACCGTGACTTGCAATGACTTCATCGAGAAGCTTTTGTACATCCTCTCTGTTTGCGATATTTGCTGTGTGAATTGAAATTCTGTCTCCATACATATCCTTATATGCCTGCATTTTCTCGAGCCCATTTCTGTGGATGATTGCTGCGATATTTGCGCCTTTTTCTAACAGCTGGCGAACAAGCTCACGTCCAATCCCACCCCCTGCACCTGTAACAACAATGACCTTATCAGATACTTTCATCTAAAAACCCCCTTCGTATAAAAATAAACACTCCATATCATATGTAGATTGCAATTCTTAATGACAAAGTGAAACAATAATAATTTGGATAGTTTACTTGGGTGGTTAATGAAAAATTTCAAGAATGGTATACAATAAATGTAAGAATCTTCAATGGAGGAGAGGGGAAACAAACAAGATGTTTACTATGAGAAATGTGCAGGCTACAGATTTAGAACAGTTGTTACATATTGAGAATGAAGGCTTTTCGGTTGAGGAGGCAGCAACAAGAGAAGCATTTATAGAGAGAATTCGGTTGATAGCGGATAGCTTTATTGTGGCAGAACAGGAAGGAGAGATACTTGGCTATATTAATGGACCTGTTATTGACCAACCGTATATAACTGATGATCTTTTTACCGAAATCAGGCCGAACCCAGAAAGTGGAGGATATCAGAGTGTTCTCGGATTAGCAGTATCCAGAAAGAATAGAAATCAAGGAATTGCAAAGAGTTTACTAGAAAAAATGCAAGAGTTAGTAAAAAAGAACGAAAGAGAAGGTATTACTTTGACCTGTAAACAGGAATTAGTTTCGTTTTATGAAAAACTAGGACTTGTTAACCATGGCTTGTCCGAATCAAAACATGGTGGAGTGAACTGGTATAACATGTTGAAATTAAGCAAGGACGCTTAGAACTTGTACTAGGTCTCATGTTAGAAAAATATTCTTGAACATTTAGGAGGAACCAAGGACAAGGTATTATATTGGTATGAAATGATTTAAGAAATGAAAAAACAATCAATGTTGAGCCCACAGATTGAATTTTTCCTACGGTGGGCTCAAATTTGTATTAAAAATAATGAACCTCTACCATCGATTGACCGTCGGACTGGGACGAGGGATCTGTCCCTGCGACCCTATTCCACGATAGTGATGATGGGTGGTTTGTGTAGGTATTGGAAGAAGTTTGCACCGTCTTGTTCGGCTTTTTTTGCTTCTGGGCTGTTAAAGGCTTCCATTAATTTTTCCATGTTTTCGAATTCTAGTATGGTAACCAGATAGAGATTTAAATCACTTCCTTGTGAATTCATTACACGATGCACGGAATCTTTAATGATATTTGGTATTTTCCTGCCTAATGGAACATGAACATCAAAATAATGCTTATCAAATTTCTCTTTATCCTTTGGTTCCTCATACATAATGATCATCTTTGCCACAATTCATCACTCCTCCATTCTAGTAGACTATATTCATTTTTACATTCTTATATACCATACGACCTAAAGTGATTAATTACAGTATCCAACACAATCATTTGTAGGCATTTCATTGGATAATAGGAAAATAGTTGAGTAGGAGTCGGATATGTATATATAAGTTTGTACTGGATAATCTAATAAAAAATAAAAAAGGAAAAAATGTATGTTTTTACTTTTTATTTCGATTCTCACCTTTAATTATGTTGCCTATAAAAAAAATAAAATTCCGTTGCACCGAAGTATTAGTATATGGTCATTTACAATTGCCTTTCAGGTTACCTTTGATGTGATTATTGAATTTAAGTACTAAGGGTACTGGTATTTTGATAAAGGTGTAGATTGGTTAGGAGTTCTTCCTCATATTGTATTAATTCCTCCAATAAACATATTGCTTCTAAGTTGGTTTCCATTTAACTCTAATCTTTTCAAAAAGGTTATTTATATAACTTGTTGGACAATAGGTGTTCTCATTTACGAAGGACTTACACTACTTCCGGAACCTTGGGGATATTTCCATCTTGGATGGTGGAAGTTGTGGTATGATTCCATTGTTGTTCCTATACTAATCCTTGTTTTATTGGGATATTATAAGTTAATTTGTAAATTAGAAAATGTATCGGTTAAATAATAGATTACAATGGAAAACTGAATGTATTTAGTGTTGTAGGATATTATTTATAGCGTTTAGAAAAAACACTGGACTAATGGTTAAAATCAATCATCCAGTGTTTTTTTTATATGTAGGATGTATACATACGACTAGTAATTTATGGGGAAGTTAGTGTTTAGTATAACTTTTTTGGAGGTTACTTATGGAGGGAAAGGGAAGTCAGATCAGGCTAACAGCAGGTGAAATTGCTCAACTTTGGATTCAGTATTTAAATGATAGCGCAAGCGTGTGTGTCCTTTCGCATTTTTTAGAAAAAGCGGAAGATGATGAGATTAGACCAATCATTAAATTTTCTTTAGAGTTATCACAAGCACATATTCAAAAAATCACCGCCATATTATCAGAGGAAAAAAATGTTGTTCCATGTGGTTTTAGTTTAAAAGAAGATGTAGATGTAAGTGCTCCTAGACTTTATTCAGACAGTTTTGTACTTAATTTTATAAACCAAATGTCTAAGGTTGGACTTACATCCTATGCTGGTAGTTTGGCAGCATCTGTAAGAGATGACATTAAAGCCTATTACATGGAATGCCTGAGTGAAACGATGCAATTATATAAATTGTCAACCGATTTATTATTGTCAAAAGGTTTGTTGGTCAGGCCTCCGAGTTTGCCTAATTTAGAGAAGGTTGAATTTGTGAAAAAGCAATGGTTTATGTTAGATGTGGTTGGCGAAAAAAGACCATTAACCGCTGCTGAAGTAGCCAATTTATTCTCAAATCTCCAAAGAAACGCTTTGGGAGTTGCGACACTTACTGGATTTAGTCAGGTTGCAGAAAATAAGGACGTCAAACAATTCTTCCTAAAAGGATTAGAAATTGGGAATAAACATATTAAATTATTTAGAAGTAAGTTAGAGGAAAGTAAGCTTCCTGCACCAATGGGATGGGATTCAGAAATAACAAATAGTACTGCACATACATTTTCTGATAAATTAATGATGTTTTTAACATCCGGATTAATTACTTTGAGTGTAGGCTATTACGGTACAGCTATAAGTCAAAGCCCTAGAGGTGATCTTAGCACCATGTATAACAGGCTTTCCTTAGAAGTTCAATTATATGCTGAGGATGGAGCTAATATCATGATTAAAAATGGATGGTTAGAACAGCCCCCAATGGCTTCAGATAGAGATGAATTAATAAGAAGAAAGAAATAATGATAAAAACATTTAAAGTCCCAAGAGGCATAAGGACATTTTTTATATCATTGAATTAGTTGGTCCATGTGTTAACTATGAAAGCATAGGTGAAAAATACAAAATCACTTCATTTATCAAAAAAGAATAAGTCATAGAGCAATTACATGAGAGAAAGTGTGTGACATTACGGAAAAAACAGTTGAAAGGGAGAAATTAAGTGGATTATCTATCTCGTGAAAAAATAATAAACGAATTACAGCAATCCTTCCAACCATATTTAGATAAGTATGAAATTGAAAATATAGGTATTTTCGAAGAAGAAGGACAAGATAATCGCTACTATCTTGGATATACAACTCGAAAAGCTGGTAAAACCTATCATGTTCACCTGCCTTTTCAAAAAAATAATGAGGGTGAGTTAGCTCCAGTAGATAATAAGTGGACGGTAGAATCAGACAATCCACAAGAATCAGATCTTAAAGAATTTAACAATCTTGATCATGTATTCAGTGAACTTTATTAACGAAAACTGATTTCTCAATCTAGAAAATTTGAGAATAATAAAGTGACTCTAGGATTAGCTGATTCGTAAATATTCCAGCTAAGCAAGCGTTTCTTCAAAATTGAAGGACGCTTTTTTTTCAAGATGTGGTCCATATTTAAAACTAATAAGCCTTCAAAGGTAAAGCCTCTTTTCTAAAAGATTGTCGCTTTCTGATAATAAAGGCAAAACTAGTTGATTGGAGAGTAAGGTGGCGACTCCTCGAAAATGTATTCACATTTTCTTCGTGCGTGGGTTATTTCAATAAAGCAAATTCAATGTCCAGCGGGAAAAGCGTGAGACTTGAGACCCCGCAGGAGCGGCAGCGACTTTTCCAGTTTCAGCGGCTAGAAACTCGAGAAATTTCAACTCCTCCTTCAGAGGCAAATTACGCCTCTTTGTCGGAGTGGCCAAATTTTCTCGTTTCTGTGCAAGCCGCCTCCACATTTCGTTGAGGAGGCTCAAGCCAGGCCCGCGGAAAGCGTCCACCTGAAGCGGAAGTCAACGATATAAAAAACAACAAAGTTTGCGAAAACAACCAAGGTAAAAGACTAAAAAGGAGAAAAAAGGAACCAGCGTGGTTCCTTTAAAATTTAATGATTATTTGGGTTTTTAAGTTGAGATTTACTTCCACGTTTGGAGTTATATTCAGTTCCTTTATTATTGTCTCCGCTAGCCATATCTTGACCAAATTCTGTGTCTAAATTCCCACCGTTTCTCGGTGAATTTTGATTTTGACTACCTTTATTAACACGCTTTGTCATCATTTACACCTCCATTTCAAATGCATTATTATCATGCCAAGCTTTTTATTTTTCATGTAATAATCGGTAAGAAACTCATTAAATTAAGCCTCTGCAAAAAATGCTCAGACTTTTGAGGGTTTCTCATTTCCTAAATAGCGTTCAAACCTAAAGTGAAATACAACTACTTCCTAAACTCCTTTTGTAAGTTTTTTGGTGATACATTATATTCCTTTTTAAAAAGTCGATAAAAGCTAGAGTAGTCTTGAAAACCGCATTTGGTAGCAATTTCTTCGATTGAGAGCTCATTTTGTTTAATTAAGGCAACAGCGGTAGCAAGTCGTTTCAATAATACATAACGATAAAACGGTACTTTCATGTTTTCTTTAAAATAATGGGAAAAATAATACTTGTTTAAATGAAAATGACTTGAGACGTTGTCTAAATTCAGTTCTGTATCCGTCAAATGTTCCTCTATGTATTTAATTATGGAGGTTATACGTTGATCCTCACCACCGTCTAAACTATTCGTAGGCTTACTACTAGCTGGATTTAAGATAATTTCCATCGCTCGGAATAATAAATAATGTGATGCAAATGAATAAGATTCACGATTGTGTTTTATACGATCACTAATCTCTTGGAAAAGCGAGAGTATTTCCTTCAAACTTTTGGTGTGGAAATGGACAACATAAGAACCCTGCGTTTTATGATGGATAATGCTATCACTCATGAAAGGAGAAACCGATAAGAAATCAGCCAATAATGATTTGCTGATGGTCGATACAATTCTTTCATAGTTGTCGAAATCACTTACTTCTGCTTTATGCACAGCGTAAGGGGGAATGATGACAACATCCCCTTTGGTTAGTGAATAAGTTTGTCCTTCACAAAAAAATTTACATTCACCACCTAAGAAAACAAGAATCTCCATGGAGTCATGACTATGCAAGCGGAATAAAGGTTCTATTTCAGAATAATTCTCTAATGACTTATCAGGCTTTCTCCCCCAATCATGGGATTTATATTTTTTACTCCAATAATAAACCTCAAAATTCTCATTCAATACTGGCATAAATGTCGATTCTCTCATAATTTGCTCCTTTTATAACAGCAAGATATACAATATTATCAGCAAAATAACCAATTTATTTCATATAATTCCTTGATATTATATCACTATAATCTAAGAAACAAGAAGTCTTAGAGGAAATGAAAGCCTTATCTAAGCACAAAATTTTTGTAAATGAAAGCCCTGTCTTTGGAGATTTTAATAGGGGTATTTGACATCTTATGAAGTTAGTCTGAATCTACGTCTTTTTTTCCTCTATGATGAATTTTAAATCAAAGTACTACCCAGTAATGAAATCACACTAGGAGGACATAACCTTGAAAAACAATGATACTACTGCAGAGAGTAAGGAAACAGTTGTGAATAAACTATTAGGGGCAATAAGTGGAAGTTTTGCACCCATTTTAGGTGTGCTAGCCGGTTCGGGTTTAATCTCGGCTTTATTGTCTATTTTAAAGTCATTAGGTTGGGTTTCCGCTGAAAGCGGTACCTACGCAATTCTTTCTGCTGCTGGACATGCTGTTTTTTACTTTTTTCCTATATTCCTCGGATTTACAATGGCAAACAAACTCGGGGCGAATGGATTTGTGGGAGCAGCAATTGGGGCAGCATTATTGGAACCCAATTATGTGAGTTTAGTCACTTCACAGGCACAGGATGTTTCATTTTTAGGGATTCCGGTTTTATTGGCCAGTTATTCTTCAACCGTGTTTCCCATTTTAATCGCTGCATCGATATATGCGTTTTTAGATAAGCTTTTGAAAGAAGTGATTTATAAAGACTTACAGATGTTTATCAATCCGATGATTTCTTTACTGATTATCGTACCATTAACGATCCTTATTTTTGGTCCATTTGGGACATATGTTGGTCAGGGCTTAGCATTCATTATTCAATTTTTAAGTGGTCAAAGTGGATTAGTTACAGGAGCTGTGTTAGGAGCAGCATGGTCTTTCCTTACGATATTGGGGCTTCATTGGGCAGTGATTCCAATTGCCATTGCTAATCTTGGTGCATCAGGTCTTGATCCAATTATCGCGATGGCAGCAGCGGCACCATTTGCCCAAATCGGTATGGGGCTTGGCGTATTCTTTAAAACGAAAGATAAAAAATTGAAAACACTTGCTGGGTCAGGGCTTTTGCCAAGTGCTTTAGCAGGGACAACAGAAATTATCACATATGGCATTCTCGTCCGTTATAAACGAACCATGTTATACGTTGGGATAGCTGGGGCAGTTGGTGGGGCAATCAACGGAGCACTAGGCGTATCTGCAACGGCATTTGCACTCCCAAGTTTTTTATCCATTCCTGTATTTTCGCCAATCGGGATTTTCACAATAGGTGTGTTCGCTTCCTTATTGATCGCAATGATGCTAACTCTTGTATTTGGTTATGAAGGCAAGCATGACTTAGCAGTTGCTGAAAAGACAAATAAAGTATTTGGACTAAGCGATGTAAAAAAAGAAATCATTGCAAGTCCATTAACAGGTAGAATCGTTCCATTAAATCAATTAGCGGATCCACTTTTTTCAACAGAAGTTGTAGGAAAAGGGATTGCCATTGAACCAACAAAAGGGGCAATCATTTCTCCAGTGGATGGAGTTGTAACCACATTATTCGCAAGCAAACATGCGATTGGAATTACATCGAATGATGGGGCTGAGATCTTAATCTATATTGGTGTAAATACGGTCCAGCTGAAAGGCAAGTATTTTACTTCCCATGTAAAGCAGTGGGATGAAGTGAAAAAAGGAGACATACTTATTGAATTTGACATCGAACAGATCAAAGCAGCTGGATATGATTTGAAAACACCTATCGTGATTACCAACACACAGGAGTATGTAGAAGTGAAACCAATCAAAACGGGGAATGTTGAGGCAAATGATGATGCTGTTATGAAACTAGATGCATAGCAAAAAAATCGATTGACCCCTATGAGGAGGAATTTACATGCAAAAACAACCTGAATTACAAGTTAGAACGAAGAAACTAATTGAACATGAGGGTTTGAAATTTAAAGATTTAAATAATAATGGCAAGCTTGATCCATATGAAGATTGGCGTTTAACCCCTAAAGAGCGTGCGGAAAATCTTGTTTCGTTGATGAACATCGATGAAAAAATCGGTATGATGCTGATCAATTCTAGGAAAATGGGACTTGCCCAGGAGGATAAAAGCAAGACTAGTCATGATGGCGTTCTAGATGAAAGTATTATCGAAAGAGGAGAAACGATTTTCGCTACGAGCAAGGTATACGGAACGACTCATACGATCGAAAACAGACATCTAAGACATTTCATTTTAAGAGATAACTTCAGTCCAGCAGAAATGGCAGAATGGGTTAACTCGATGAATGAAGTAGCAGAAGGAACACGCTTAGGGATTCCTGTACTTGTTGCATCGAACTCAAGAAATGAGAATGGTGAAGCCGTCTTCGGTATGAATGATGCGATTGGTATCTTTTCTACATGGCCCGGAACATTAGGATTGGCAGCAGCCGCAAAGGGCGATATTGAAAATGGTGGAGATGCTTCCCTTATTAGTGAATTTGCGAGTATAGCCCGAAAAGAATGGAATGCCACTGGCTTAAGAAAAGGCTATATGTATATGGCAGATGTGGTGACCGATCCGAGATGGCAACGTACGTATGGAACGTTTGGAGAAGATCCAGAGTTTATTGCTGATGTAATTGGGCGTATCCTTGACGAGTTCCAAGGAGAAACGTTAGGAAAAGATAGTATAGCAATGACAACTAAGCATTTCCCTGGCGGGGGAGCGAGAGAAAATGGCTTTGACCCTCACTATGAGGAAGGGAAATGGAATCTATACCCAACTCCGGGCAGTTTAGAAAAATACCATCTTCCGCCATTTAGAGCAGCAGCAGAACATGGAACATCATCCATTATGCCGTATTACTCGATTCCGAGTATAAAGAAGAGTGTGGTTCAGGAGTTTGAAGGGGAGGAAATCCCATTCGAAGAAGTTGGATTTACGTTTAATCGTTATTTCATTGACCATATCCTTCGTGGAAAGCTTGGATTTAAGGGCTATGTGAATAGTGATAGTGGAATTATTAATAACATGAGTTGGGGAATGGAAAAGAGCAGTGAAGGAGAGCGCTTTGCTAAAGCGATCAATGCAGGTACCGATTTGATTGCTGATACGAACGATATTGAAAATCTGAAATTAGCGATTAGTAAGGGTTGGATCAGTGAAAAACGAATCAATGAGTCAAATGAACGTCTCTTAACAGAAATGTTTGCTTTAGGTCTATTTGATGACCGCACATACAATGACCCAGCAATTGCAACTAAGGTTGTCAGCACAAAAGCACATTGGGATACTGCATACGAAGCGCATAAAAAATCAGTAACCGTACTGAAAAATTCTAACGAAACCTTGCCACTCACAACGGACAAGCTGGAAGGTAAAAAAGTGTATATTGAAGTGTTCCATAAAGAGCAAGAAAGAGCAACTTCTTATACCGAAAAAGCGAGAAAAGAAGCGAATGATTTTGGACTATTTACGCTAACAAACAGCTATGAAGAAGCTGACACAGCCATTCTGTTCTTACAACCAAAATCCGGTTCCTATTTTAATGCAACACCTGGCTTACTAGAGCTTGAGATATGTGAGGATAAAGTAAACTCTGCGATTGATGGTACATTATATCAGGAAACTACTTTAAGTGGATTAGACCATCTAAAAGAAGTAGTTGACAGTGTGCATCGCCGCGGCGGTAAAGTAGTGATGAGCGTAAATATTATTCTTCCTTGGATTTTAGGAAATGTAGAACCAATGGCAGACGCACTAGTTGCTGGATACGATACATTCTACAATGCACAACTTGAAGTGATTGCAGGCAATCATAAGCCATCTGGTATCTTACCATTAACGTTACCGGCAAGTGAGGAAGTCATTGCTGTTTACCAAAATGGCGAATGTGTTTCCCCTAATGACGTACCAGGATATGACAAAGACAAATACATGCCAGCCGGAATGACTTACGCATATAAAGACAGTGACGGTAATGTTTACAAGCTAGGGCATGGGTTGAAGTATTAATTTTTAGATTGAACATCACAGGTGAGATGGAAGCCTGTGATTTTTTTTGTTGAGTGGATTAGAGTGATGGTTACAATGAAAACGTGAAAAGCACAGTTACTGGTTAGTGTTGATTTTTCAAAGTACGAGGAATAGCCTGGAGTATCAACAATCTCCTGAAAACAGGAAAGTGTAGATGTTCCAAAGCGCCTGGAGTACTATCAACCTCCTAATATCAAGAAAGTGGTGTAATTCCAAAGCATCTGGAGTACCCCCAACCAACTAATAACAGCCAAGTGATGTTATTCCAAAGCGCGTGCAATATCCCCGACCTTCCAAGAATCAGACAAGTGATATAAATCAGTATAAACTCCTTACTTCAATGCAGGAAGTAAGGAGTTTTTATTGAATATGTAAAATTAGGATAATCTGGAATTTAACCAGGGATAGGAGAGATTACAATGTCGTTTACGATGGTTAGGAAGGAATTTAAGCTTGTTGGATTAAAAGGTTGTGGGGAGTTTATTAACTTTGGAAACGAAGTACCTTTACTTGCAAAAAAACTATTAAATCGCTCAAACGAAATTCAAAATCTAACGGAGACAGAAATTGCTTTATTTGAGCCTAAAAAGGACGAGGATCATAAGATTGGCCATTATTATGTAGGATTAATAGTACGTGAGAAATCAGATGAAATACCAACAGGAATGGAATATATTGAGACAAATAATCGGTACATAACCACACGGGGGAATATCACAAAATTGGGAGAACTGCATTTGAATTTATTGAATTGGGCAGCAGAACAAGGTTATCAAAGAGACAGCCATTCTTATATAATCGAGACTTATCACCCTATGGGTGAAGGTGAAGAAGAAGTACAGATTTATTTACCAATCAACGATTAAAAGTACAAATCAAGGATCTACTAATTTTATAAGGTATAGATAAAAAAAGAAATTTATACGGAGGTAACAATGAGATTGGAAAACTTCGATGGTTTTATGATAAAAATGGCTACAAATGACGATAGTAGTGAGATTATTAAAATGTTAAAACAGGTAGCTCAGTGGATGAAAGATAATGAAATAAACCAATGGAGGTATCTATTAGATGGTGGTGATGATGAAGAGATTATACAAGCTATTCATAATCAAGAAACATACATTGTATTGAAAGATAAGGAAATTGTGGCTACCTTCACATTATTAGCTAAACAAAGTGAATGGGATAGACATATTTGGGGAAGTGATCATTCTTCAGAATCTCTTTATCTACATAGAATTGCAGTTATTCCAGAATATATGAAGAAAGGTGTAGGTAAAAGTATATTGACTTGGATACAAGACAATGCAATTGATAAAGAACACCTTAAGTTAGATTGTGTTGCAGAAAATAGTAGACTTAATTACTTTTACAAGAACAATGGTTTTGAACTAATTGGTATTACCGATGGACATAGTAAATATCAAAAGAAAATAAATCAGTACTAAATGACTTAACTACTGGAGGAGGGAGGAATAGTGAAAAAATGAATAGCTGTATAGGACTTTCAGGAAGTGTCATTATGACAGAAACGGATAAATTCCCTCAATTATTTAAAAATAAGAATATTAGTCATATTGAAATTGGTGAGTTTCCGAGCGAAGAGTCTTTACATCATTTCTTAGAACTCTTACATAAGAATAATGTTACATTTGGGCTTCATTCTCCTTTGTATAGAAATCAAAGTAAATATGATTTGCTGGAAAAAGTACATTATGAACCGGAAAATGCCTGGGAACAGTTTGAATCCGAAGTTAAATATATGTCCCAATTAGGAGCTGAATATATATTAGTTCACTTTCCTTATTTTAAAGAAGAAAAAGACCTAGATACGACTGAGATTATTGAAAATGGATTAAAAAGATTACATTTCCTGCAGGAAAAGTATTCTATAACGATCGTATGCGAACCAAAACTAGGTTTTAATCGGTCTGCGTTTGGGATAAAAGCTCTTGATCATTTTCCAATTGAGGTTTGGGAAAAGTATGGAATCAAACTTTGCATAGATATTGGGGATTACTTATTAGCCACTGGTGATAAGGTGTTAGATTATATAGGGAAGTGGAAAAAGCATATAAAGGTCGTTCATTTACATAATGTAGAGTTTCATTATCATAAATACATATGGGTACCCGTTCATCCATCTCATGAAATAGACAATACACATTTTAAAGTAAGTGATTTAATTTATAAGCTGTCAAAAAGCTCGGGTGTGTATTTTATATTTGAACATACGCCCCATTCAAATCCAACAGAAGCATTTGTTAATGAGGGAATAAGCTGGGTGAAGGAAATAATTCGAGGCTAAACCTAAGTGAACTTAATTCCATCTCTTGCGACATTCACTGCTGTTTTGCGTGATCCAGACGAGCAGAGACTGGAAGAGCAAGCACTTGCAAACTATCTTAAAGAGCTAGCAGCATCTAAAGGAGTTTCTAGTACAACAGAACGACTAGTACGTGTTCAGCCAGTCACTTTCGATGAAACAATCGTTACACTCATAGAAAAAGCTACGAAAGGTCGTGGACTCCAATCAAAACGAATGACATCTGGAGCGGGACCTGATGCTCAAATGATGGCAGTGTGTACCCTACTGCAATGTTTTTCGTTTCAAGTATCGATGGGATTAGTCACAATCCAAAGAATTTACACAAGATACAGACTTGGCAGCGGGAGCCAATGTATTACTTGATGTAGTTAGTAAACTAGCAGGCACCACGTTGAAAGGAGATTAAAAATGACTAATGTAACAGATAGCAAATCCGAAATTCAATATTTAGTAAATGATAATACAAGAAAAACAGATTCAGAGAAAGCATCTGCAACATTTATGAGTCGGGAAGTCATTGAAAAGGTACGAAATTTTCATAAGAGCTTTCCAGAATATCAAGTAACTCCGCTTCACAGCTTAGATGGGTTGTCTAAACAATTTGGAGTACGTCATATTTGGGTTAAAGATGAATCTTACCGATTTGGATTGAATGCTTTTAAAGTATTAGGTGGTTCCTATGCGGTTGGTAACTATCTAGCAGAACAATTAAACATAGATATCTCAGAGCTATCTTTTGAACAATTAAGAAGTAAAAAAGTAAAAGAAAAATTGGGTGATATTACTTTTGTAACAGCAACAGATGGAAATCATGGTAGAGGAATTGCATGGGCTGCAAACCAGCTAGGTCAAAAATCTGTTGTATATATGCCAAAAGGTTCTTCGGAAATCAGGCTCACTAATATTCGCAAAGAAGGAGCAGATGCTTTTATTACAGATTTAAACTATGATGATACGGTCAGATTGGCAAACCAACAGGCTAAAGAAAATGGCTGGGTCTTGGTACAGGATACAGCCTGGGATGGATATGAAGAAATTCCTGCGTGGATTATGCAAGGCTATTTAACAATCATAGATGAAGCAATGGAGCAGATTGCTGAAGCTTATGCTGATCGACCAACACATGTATTTTTACAAGCTGGTGTAGGTTCTTTTGCAGGTAGCATGCTCGGATATCTCGTAGAGAAATTTGGAGATGAGCGCCCTATGACAGTTATCCTGGAGCCAGATAAAGCGGATTGTTTATACCAATCGATGAGAGTGGGAGACGGGAAGCCTCATGCCGTAACAGGTGCATTGGATACGATTATGGCGGGTTTAGCATGTGGAGAACCAAGTAAAACGTCTTGGGGTATTTTAAAAGATTATGCAGAAGTGTTTGTTTCTTGCCCAGACTATGCCGCATCACGAGGAATGCGAATTCTTGCAACCCCACTAGGTAATGACCCACGTATTGTATCGGGTGAATCCGGTGCAGCAGTGGGTATAGGATTCGTTAGTTTAGTAGTACAAAATAGTAGGCTCATTGATATGAAAAATGCATTGAATCTAAATCAAGATTCAAAAATTTTAATTATCAGCACGGAAGGTGACACGGATCCCGATCATTATCGAAAAGTAGTATGGGATGGGGCATATCCATCTTTCTAATTATTTTTGAAAAGGAGTGCGGTTACGTTGAAAAGCGAAGATTTTGAAAAACAGCTTATTGAGTGGAGGCACTATCTTCATTCTCATCCTGAAAGTGCATTTGAAGAAAAAAACACGTCTGATTTTCTTGCTAAAGTCCTAACAGAAATGGGATTAGAGGTTCACAGGAATATTGGAGGTACTGGGATCGTTGCTAATCTTACAGTTGGTGCTGGGAAAGGAATCATTGGGATTCGATCAGATATAGATGCGATTAATCTAACAGAGGTAGGACAACATCCATACTCCTCTAAAAATCCAGGCAAAATGCATGCGTGTGGTCATGATGGACATATGGCAACAGTTTTGGGTGCTGCCAAGCTATTAACGGAGCGCAAAAATTTCAATGGGACCGTTCGATTTATTTTTCAACCCGCAGAAGAAACGGGTAAAGGTGCTTTTGCCATGATGAAAGATGGATTATTCGATCGTTTTCCAGTAGATGAGATCTATGGCATGCACAATATGCCAGGAATGCCAGCTGGTTCCATCTCAACTCGAGCTGGAGGAATAATGGCAAGCGAAGATAACTTTGTGATCCGTATTAAAGGTCAAGGCTCACATGCATCAAGTCCTCATATGGGGAAAGATCCAATCGTGATTGCATCTGAAATTGTTCTTGCTTTGCAAACCATTATTTCTCGTAATATGAATCCAAATGTTCCAGCGGTCATTTCGTGTACTGAATTCATCACAGATGGAATTCGCAATGCGATTCCAACAAATGTTGTGATTAAAGGGGATACGAGAAGTTATACGCCAGAGGTTCAAAAGTTACTTGAGGAACGAATGCGAACGATCAGTGAAGGAATTTGCAAACTAAATGGAGCGGAGTGTCAATTTGAATATACGCATGAATTCGCACCAACCGTTAACTGGGAAAAATGTGTTGAGATTGCGGTACAAGCAGCCAAAAATGTAGTTGATGAAAAGAATGTGGATGGAAATTGTCAACCGTGGATGGTTTCTGAAGACTTCGGTGCATTTTTAGAAAAGATTCCTGGGTGTTTTGTATTTATAGGGAATGGTGATGATGCCGATGGAGTCGGCAATATTCCACTTCATAATTCACGCTATGACTTTAATGATAAGATCTTATCGATTGGAGCCGAATATTTTGCAGAATTAGTTAAGGTCCGTTTACCAAAGGATTCCTCTGTTTTAGATGCAAGGTATAACCAAAATGTATAAGCACAAATGAAAGAATGATTCTTAAAAAACATATCATCGAATCGATTTATGGCCGATAATCCAAAAATATGGCTGATAAACCAAAAATACGGCTAATAAATAATATTCATGGCCGATAATTCAAATTTATGGCCGATAACTAAAATTTGGTTGCAACTTTGTCCACACAAGTAGGAGAGGCAAAACCAATTTGTCTATACCCCATAGCCGAAGTCTAGGTTTTAGCGCACAACCTGTTTAGAATTGGACTGCAAGACTCTTTTTGTAAGTTTAATTTCCCATTAATCCATTGTTGTTAACGGGATTTTATTATGCCTATTGGAAGTGGTAGGATTATTCAAGAAGAATTAATTCACCAGTATGTTGAAACTAACTGATAAAAGAAATAGGTTATGGAAGGGAGCAATTTTATTATGATGATAAAGGGTTTCGGGGGAATCTTTTGGAGAACTAAAAATGTAGATGCAATCAAAAAGTGGTACAGTGAGGTCTTGAATTTAGATTTTGAAGGTTGGAATGGGACAATAATTAAACCGGAACCAGGTAATGAAACGATTTTTTCTTTCTTTACTGAAGATGACGCTTACTTTCCACTAGAACAGCAAGTAATGTTAAATTTCCAAGTCGATAATTTAGACGAGGCGATTAAGCATCTTAATCAAATGGGTGTACCACTTGAAAAGGAAAAAGAGACGAGTGATTATGGTGCGTTTATTTGGATTAAAGATCCTGAAGGCAGACTGATTGAGCTTTGGGAAAAATAAAGGGTTGATTGAACAAACGGAGGGTTAAAACCTCAAGTAATGATTTTATGGTTATTGAAAAATCTGCACATTATCCGCAATTCGAAGAGGAGACTGTTTTGGCAGATTGGCTCATTCAAACTTGGAGACGCTTAGAGAAATAGTAAACAAAATAAAAGTCGAAAGGAAGATGGCTATGGTTTATATCGCTCTTCTTCGTGGAATTAATGTGGGTGGAAACAATAAAATTGATATGAAGTTGCTTAAACAAACCTTCGAACAAGTCGGGATGAAGGATGTAGTAACCTACATCAATACTGGTAATATTATTTTTTCATCTAATGACTCATCCAAAACAATTCTATCACGTATTTTGGAAGAAGCAATCCATGATGATTTTGGATTACGTATAAAGGTAGTAGTTCGAAGTATCGATGATGTCAGAGGAATCATTCATGCAATCCCTGACACATGGAAAAATGACAAAGACATGAAAAGTGATGTTATGTTTTTATGGGATGAAATTGATGATGAAACTGTCCTTGAGAATTTGGTGATTAAACCAACGATTGACACGGTGAAATATGTCCCCGGTGCGATTCTATGGTCTATTGAAAAGAAAAATGCAAACAAAAGTGGAATGTCAAAGATCATTGGAACAAAGATATACAAGCAAATAACAGTAAGAAATGTCAACACAACTCGTAAGATATATGAACTCATGGAAGCCCAAAACCTGTAGGATACCGATGAAATTTTTATAATAGATTACGATCTAACGGGCGATTTGTAAGAATAATATTGTAACATTCTATTATAAATAGGTAAACGCAAATGGTAGAAAAACAAGGGATGATCATATTGAAAATAATGGAAACGAAGCGATTGTACTTAAGAGAACTGGTCTTAAAAGATATTGATGAGTTATCGAAGGTTCTTACTGACCCAGAATCTATGAAATACTATCCAGAGCCTTTTAGCTTAGAAAAGGTGGAAAAGTGGATTCAATGGAATATGGATAACTATGAAAAGTATAACCATGGATTATGGGCCGTAATTTTAAAAGATGGAGAAAAGTTTATTGGAGATTGTGGAATCACCATGCAAAAAATTGACAACGAAACGGTTCCAGAGATTGGATTTCATATTATTAAGGACTATTGGAATAAAGGGTATGCAACAGAAGCCGCACTTGCATGCAAGGATTATGCATTTAGGGTTTTACATTATCCCAAGGTTTTTTCGTATACCACAGTTAAAAATATACCCTCACAAAAGGTAGCTGAGAAAATTGGGATGAAGGAATATAAGGTATTTGAAAAAAATGGCGAAAAACAGATTGCGCAAGTCGCCTATACTCCAGATGATCCGATAAATGTCTAATAAAATTCTATTAAAAAACCAGGGGAGAGTGTTAATATTAAATATGATTTGTGAGGATATACATAAATAAAAAGGGGATTGATAGATGAATATTTTTGTTCTGTTACCCGTAATAATTTCTATGATAGGTTTATATTTTATTACAATAGGATTGTGGGAATTAAGAGAGGGTGTAGATAGAAAGAAATATGTTACATATATGTTTACTGGTTTAGTGCTACTATTGATTGTTGCAACATTATTTCCTTCTGTCTTGATGATGTTTTTTAGCTAACAAAAACTTATATCATTCCGAAGGCTAGAATATGACGCAATATAGATTAGTTAAAATAAATGTGAAAGAGCAACTATTTAGAAGTTGCTCTTTTAATAAAAGGTACTTTTTGTATTAAATCTCATAGTTTCCTTAAATCTTCATTTAATTTCCGCGCTTGGTTTTTGAAGTAAAGGTAAAATGCAATCCAGAAAATTGTATAGACGACAATGGCAATTAAGACTGCTAGTAAGATATTTTCAATAGTAAATGGGATCCATCCGATTGTGAGAGCTAAGATGAGGTATAGGATCGTGACGGTTAAGAAATGAAGAATGGTCTGTTGGAAAAGCTTCAAATACCTATTTTCAAAGTACATGGAACTCACTGTAAATAACCACCCACAGAGTACAGAACCTACTGAGTTTTTAAGAAATAACGTTCCATCTATCGTTTCGTTTCCTCCAAAAAGGATAAAAAGATCGGTGGTTAATACCGCTATAAATCCTCCGAAGAAAATACCGATGAAACTACGGATTATAAAAGTTTTCATACTACTTCCTCCTATTCAATTGTAGAACTTCCTTAATCGTGGGGACATAGGTGCGAGACACATATTCTTTCTTTCCTGATTTGAAGTAAACACAGAGTGTACCGTTGAACGATGCTTCAAAACGACTCAATTGATTCAGATTAGCGATTACCGATTTTGATATGCGGATAAACTTTTTAGTAGGTAGCATGGCCTCGAGTTCATATAATTTTTCTTTTAATATAAAAGAATCTGCTTGTGTGATAGCGATAACATTTTCATTTACAGTATGAAAATAGTGAACGTCATCCGGTTTGAGAATATGCTGCATGTCTCCCTTTTTTCCTACAAGAAATTGTTGCTCCCTTCCAGAGATGAAATCAATCAGTTCCTGAATATTTTCATCTAACTCTGGCCCTTCAATGGTAATTCTTGTTTCTTCAAATGCTTTATCAATATTTAGAATAAGTTTCAAATTTCAGACACCTCTTTTCACTTAAAGTATATTCGATTCAGCTCTTGATGTCTGTCAATATATGTTTTATTACCTCCTCCCTGTGACTTTCTTAACTAATTGTATGTTGAATTTCCTTTCCAGTCTGTAAAATTACAGTAAGTGGAAGGAAATGAAGGGTAACTTGTGGAAATTAGTTGGTGACATACATTCAGAAGGATTAACGATATTTGTAGAATTACAATGACTGTTCCTCTGGTGCCCGATTCTAGGATAGGGAAAAGAGGAACGCAAGCGTATGAATCGTACCCGATTCTGGGAAGATGCAGGTAAAAGGGAAACGCAAGCGTTCGAATCGTGCCCGATTCTGGGGAGATGCAGGTAAAAGGGGAACGCAAGCGTACTTAATCGTACCCGACTCCCGGAAAAGGCAGGTGAAAGGGAACGCTAGAAATAGAATTATGACGGATGTTATGCCCAAAAAGGAGGCATTAAACAATGAAAATCGGACTAATAGGTGATAGTTTAACAGAAGGTCGTCCAGGTGTGTCTTTTGTGAATAGTTTAAAAGAAAACTATCCAAGTATTTCTTTTGATAATCTTGGTAAACCAGGGGAAACAGTTAAAAGTTTGCATACACGTCTAACCAAATTAAATTTAGATACAAATTATGATCTTATTTTCCTTTGGATTGGAGTCAATGATGTTTATTCTAAATTGTTGAAGTTCCAAGCACAGCCTGTTGAAAAAGATCCTGAGGAATTTAGAGAGTATTACAGTAAAGTATTAGACATGGTTATTTCATTTTCAAAACGCGTAATTACGGTTTCGCCAGCTTTAGTGGGTGAAACTTCACAAAATGATAAAGAAATAAAAAGTTTAACCTCCATCATCCAATCCCTCTCAAGAGATCGTTCAAATGTAAATTTCTTAGATTTTCATTCCGTATTCTCGAAACACCTTTCTAATGTTACTAGTTCAGATTACCTCAGTATCAACGTTATGAGAGTGATGATGGATGTTCTCTTTTATAAAAATCCAACTAGCATCGACCGGTTATCAAAAAAACGAGGACTTCACCTAACGTTAGACGGCGTTCATTTAAATAGTACGGGTTCATCCCTCGTTGCGGCCCAATATTCAAACATGATAGATCAACATTTATTCAACGACCATAAATCCATTCAGTAATCTTTATACTTATTGAATAGGAAGTATTATTTGTAAGGCATAAATTTCCAAAAGGAGAAGATGTTTGATGGAATCGACTGATAAATTCACTGATAAAGCTGAGATATATGCGAGATATCGTCCCAGCTACCCACGTGAGTATATTGAATATTTAGTCTCTGAAGCTGGCTTGAATGAGGAAAGTATAATTGCAGATATTGGATCGGGAACTGGAATATTAAGCAGGCAGTTACTCGGAAGGGGATACACGGTAATCGGAGTGGAACCCAATGATGACATGAGAAAAGTGGCGGAACAAATGGTAGAGCCTACTTCCCGTTTTACTTCGGTTAAAGCCACGGCTGAAAACACAACTTTAGATGAGAAGAGTGTAGATTTAGTGACGGTCGCACAGGCTTTTCACTGGTTTCAGTTTGAGCAGTTCAGATTGGAGTGTCAGCGGATTTTGAAAGAGGGCGCTAAAGTGGCCCTTGTTTGGAATAGCCGGGATGGGTCAAGTGATATAAACAAGGAATGCGCTGATGTTTGTAAAAAGTATTGTCCGAATTTTAATGGATTTAGTGGTGGTACGGAAGAAGCTCCGATTCCTTTTCATCAATTTTTTAAAGATGGTAATTATGATCTTAACTACTTTCACAATGACTTACACATTACTTTAGATGGGTTTCTGGGTAGGTACTTATCTGCTTCCTATTCTCCAAAGAGGTCTGACAAGGAGTATGATCCTTTCATTACGGCATTAACGAAACTATTTGAAAAACATAGCAAAAACGGTACCATCATTATGCCGAACATAACAAGGAGCTATTTGGGGCATGTGTAATCATTAATCATATAGGAAAGTGGAACCTAAGTAAGAATTTAAGAGCAGAAAGGATGATTTTTATGTACAATGTATTATATTTATACCCAGTTCTGAACCTTAAAAAGGATAGATTTATAGAAATTAACAAAAAAGCAGCTCTTATTTACAAGGAATATGGAGCTCTTGAAGATGATACGTTCCAGAGCACTTTTATTGATGGTATCTATGGTTGTAAAGGGATGGAGGCATCGGTGGAGTTGCATGAAAATGAAACCTTGATGTGCTCAGTTTCTACTTTTAATAATAAACATCACCACGATACAGTTATGAGAAAAGTTGACTCGGATATGCGAATTGAAGAATTATATCATGAAATGATTAAAGTTATTGATATGAGCCGGGTTGTTCGTGGTGAATTTGAAAAAGTTTAATATAAATATTTTGTATTTCATTAATAGATGCTTTACTTAACAAAGGAAGGAGCTGCGGCACTTCCTATTTTTTTTGAACAAACCGGGTTAATTAAACTTTAGAATCCATAAACATATTTAATTGTCTGGTATAAAATTAGTATCTATAATCGTCAGAAATCAGACTCTGACGTGAAGGAATGACTTTCCAGGAGGAAACAAATAATAAGCTGGATTATATTTTGTAAAAAGGAGTGCTGTTCATGCGTGCGGTTGTCATAAATGAATATGGTAGTAAAGATGTGCTAGTAGAGCAGGAGCTACCGAAACCAGAAATAAAACCAAACCAAGTACTTGTTGAGGCTTATGCAACTTCCATTAATCCAATTGATTGGAAGCTACGTGCAGGTTATTTGAAGGAGATGCTTGATTGGCCATTCCCTATAATTCTTGGCTGGGATGTGGCTGGTAAGATAGTTGAAGTTGGAGATGAAGTGAAGGTATTTCAAGTCGGGGATGAAGTGTTCGCGAGACCGGATACAACCCCTAGAGGTACATATGCGGAATATACAATTGTGGATGAAGAATTGCTTGCCAAAAAGCCAGGTAACTTGACATTTGAAGAAGCTGCCTCTATTCCATTAGCTGGCCTAACCGCTTGGCAGTGTTTAGTGGATAAAACAAAAGTCAAGCAAGGAGATAAAGTACTCATACACGCTGGAGCTGGTGGTGTAGGCAGTTTGGCCATTCAAATGGCAAAACATTTAGGTGCTTATGTTGCTACAACAGCGAGTGAAAAAAACGAGGAATATGTAAAAAAGCTAGGTGCAGATGAATTCATTAATTACCGTACACAACAATTTGAAGAAGTATTAAGTGATTATGATGTAGTTATTGATACAATGGGTGGCGAGATTTTGAATAAAAGCTTCAAAATATTAAAACCTGGTGGCAGACTAGTAACGATTGCCGGACAACCCGATTCAGCATTAATAGAAAAGCACCAAGTAACGGCAAGCTCTTATTGGTTAACTCCAAATGGTAAACAGCTAAGTGAAATAGGTGAATTACTTGAGAAAGGAATACTTAAGCCTCAAGTGGGTAGTGTATTTGGTTTTTCCGCAGAAGAGCTACAAAAAGCACATGAGTTAAGTGAAACAAACCATGCCAAAGGAAAAATTGTAATTAAATTTAAATAATTGGTGGTCAGTTCCCACTCGTGTAACAGGTAGTATGATTAACAATAATAATATGGAACTAATTTTAAAAAAAGAAAAAAGACTGAATTACATGTTAAGAATCAGTACTATATACTTCAGAAAAAATATATCGGGTGCGTTGATCCAATAAGGATTAAGGCCCTTTTTTTTAAGCAACCGAGAAGTTTAGTTGAATAAAGTGATAGAATCCTTGCTTCTTCTTAAACTACAAAGGTTGATTATTAGAGCTGTCACGAAGGCAGCTTTTTCTTGTTGTACTAAAGAAGGAGTTTCATGAATAACAAAATATAGGGTGAAAATATTCTTAATAATCAAGTAATATAAGATGGAAGACATGATAGAGGAGTGATTGATTGAGTGCTTTAAAACTGATTGAAACATATAAAAGCGATCTACAAAATTATACACTTGAGCAACTAAGATATATATCGGCTAAAGGGGTTTGGTCCATTGGTCAAATGTACGATCATGTGATTCTAGTTGCAATAGAGTACCTTGACAATGTGGAAGCTTGTGCAAAATCAAAGGAAGAGCAAATGCTTGGAAAAACGGATTTTGGTGAAGAATTATATAAAATTGGAGGGTTTCCACCCATTAAAATCAAGTTGCCGGACGAACTAAATACTCCACCAAACAATTCAGATAGTAAAGAAGAACTTATGAGTCGGTTAGATCAGGTGATGGAAAGGTTGAGGCAATCGGAATCTAGAGTAGATGATATTAATCCCAATTACAAAGTAAAACATGAAGGTTTTGGCTGGCTGAACGCGAGGGAGTGGTTCGAACTTGTCGGTATGCATTTTCGCCATCACTTACGCCAAAAGTGTGAACTAGAAATGGAAGTTATTCATTTATAAATTTTCCTAGTTACTAATATAGAACAATTTAAAATAGCCATGTTCCTATTAATAATTAATATCATTTGGATCGTACTTTATTTTGGCATTCTTGATTGGTGGAACAAATGAACCATACCGAGGTTTATTACTACAATTGTGGTGGTTCACTTTGTTATGTGGAAGACTAATAACTATAACAAGAACGAAGTGAAAAAAGACAAATAAAGGGCTGCTACAGCATAACGAACACGCTATTAAAAAAAGAAGATGAACACTCCATAGTTGTAGAGATTCATCTTCTTGTGTGTCTGAAGGGGGATACTACAGCCCTTTTAGTTATTATGTGTAACCTTTAAATCTTAATTTCAATCTTTGCATTTTTCTTTAACTCTTCTACATGCTGAGCGAGTTTTTCTTGCTGTTTTTGCTGTTGCAGGGATTGTTCAATTTGCGGTTTTACTTCTTCAAACTTTGGAATTTCTTGTCCAGTTGTTTTTCCCTGTTCCGCATATTGATCATACGTTTTTTGAATTTCTTCATCGGTAATTTTACCAACAGAAATTTCTTTCTCAACGTACTGGTTAAGTTTAAGTCCGTCGGCTATTTGAGTTTCAAGGGTTTTCATATCCATGCCAGTTTTTTTAAGAGCGGATTCGAATTCTTTTTCTGTTTTAAACTGTTTTTTTACTTCGTCCAGTCGCTTTTTAATATCTGCCTCTGAAACTTTATAGCTTTTTTTATCTGCTTCTTGAAGGAGAAGAGTTTGTCCGACTAAACTGTCAATGGTTTGGTTTTTTACTTGCTCTGCCGCTTCTTTAGAAGTCGGATCTTGTCCCATTTGCTGCATTTGTCCTTGTATAGATGATAAAATGCCATTATAGTCGCTTCCTAAAATTTTTGTATCATTTACGATGGCAACGGTTTTCTTTTCATCTATTTTCTGTCTTTCTAGTTTCTTTTGCATTTCTTCCATTGCTTTCTGCTGTTCCTTTTGCTGTTCATTTTCCTCTGTTTTCGTTTTATCATTATTTTTAGCTTCTGTACTTTCGTCATTTCCTCCGCATGCTGCTAAAACAACAATCATTAGACCTGTTATTAATGTAAACATCAATTTTTTCATAATAAAACTCCTTCCGAAAGCTACAAGAATAATTTTTTTCTAAAAAAACATCTTGTCCGCCATTATAAAGTTAATCCAACGGAAAAGAAACCCATGTACACTTTCTTAATATTTATAACAAGATTGAAACATTTGGTAATGAGTCATTAAATTCTGAAAAAGAATATCATAAAAGGGGTAAATTTTATGGTCCTAGAATGGGGTGCCTCTATTTATTGGAGTCATTGAAAGTTTTAATGGGATTCTTAAATACCATGTTGTAAAATGTAATTAATGGGAATTTTGTTAAAAATAAGGGTGTGAAATATGAATAGAAAACGAATCATTTACTTTACTTTAGCTATTATTCTATTTTTTTTAATTCTACCATTATCAAAACCCTCAACAGAGACATTTAATAAGTGGTTAGCGAGTAAATACGATACAGAGTGTGTTGGAGATAATTGCCTATATAATAATTCGCAGGAAAAAGTCGTTAATAGAACGAGAGACGATTATTTTTTCATAAATAAGATGGGCGTAATCCTTGAAGATGAAAGAGGTACTAGAACATTAATTGAAGGTATAGGGATATTTGGTACCTTTGTTCCCTTTACATTCAATCCAGGTTATAGTCCGGTAGTAGATATATACAAATATTAGATTAATGAATCTAATTTATTGCTTAGTAGGCAGTTTCTTTCAATAGGGTATAGAAAAAAAGAGAGTAATAGAGGAGTATTACTATGGTTCTTAAAAAGGTTAAAAGAAAGTTATATAAAAAAGTATTTATCATCATTGGATTATTAGTTATTTCATTAGTTGGGTATGGGGTGTATTGGGCATTTTTTGATATGAATCGGTTACCCACAGGAGAGTATCTTACGGAAAAGACCTCTCCGGAAGGTACTTACACGTTAAAGACATATCTTGTAGACGGTGGAGCTACTACCTCGTACTCGATACGAGGAGAACTAGTATTTAACAACAAAGATAAAAAAACAAAAAATATATACTGGAATTATCGAGAGGAAACAGCAGATATTGAATGGATTAATAACGACACAGTGATTATTAACGGACATTCTCTCGATGTACCTAAAGATAAATTCGACTTTAGAAATCAATAATTGTTTATACATGTTTTTACAAATAGGGGTGCCCCGTTTTTGACCGAATCAACTTGACATTCAACTCAGACTAATATGTTAAAAATATCAATGCACATTATGCTAAAATAGTAACATGAAAATCATGAATAATAACAAATTGACAAGTCAGCAAGGAGAATCACATGTTAACACTTTTACAAGAAGACCAATTTGAAAACCTTTATCAATTATTTGAAGATTCTTTCCCTAGTGATGAATATAGGCCTTACCACATGCAACGTTCTTTACTTTCTGCCCCTCATTATCAAATATATGTGTATGAAAAAGATCATGAGCTTGCTGCTTTTTTTGCCACATGGGAGGGACCTGATTTTATCTTCTTAGAGCATTTTGCCGTTAAATCAAGATTCCGCAATGGAGGCTTAGGGTCGAAACTCCTTCAAGCCTTTCTCGAGCAGCAGGTAAAACCTGTTGTGATTGAAATTGAACCACCTGAGGGAGAAATCGAAAAAAGAAGAGCTGATTTTTATAAACGAAATGGCTTTACCCTTAGTGAGTGGGGGTATGTTCAACCTCCATTAGCAAAAGGGCAAAGCGCCGTCTCACTTGTTTTAATGTCTTACCCGAAGCCACTACAAGAACAAGCATATAAATCCTTTAAAAACTGGGTATTTAACCACGTCTATTCATAATATTGAGTTTTTGTAGGAATTAGCTTGGTAGATTAGTATTAAAAAATCTAACCAACCCGAAAAAATCCTCCATCCGATAAGGATGAAGGATTCATAGAAGGAGATTTACATCTATCGGGAGGATTGGTCATCGACCTTCCATTGCTAGAGAGGGTAATTGGTAACAGGTAAATATGTAAATGGTAATTGGATTATTGGTTTGCCGATTGCCATTACAATTGTACGTGAGTTCACAAGAACATCTCCTTCTATGCCTTGAAGAGGAGTCTCACCACTTCAAGGTTTAGAAATACTTTTCACTATCAAAATTTAATTGTATGGAGTAGTTTTTGGCATTAATTAGATTAGATAGTCGATTAGCTTGACGATCAATTTCTAAACCTTTTAACCGGTATACTTCTGGATCAAACATCGCAACTTTAACTAGAGGTACACCCTCACTATAAGAATAAGAAAACTCCTCTTTAGGCGCTGTGCCATATACCTTATATTTACGAGCTTTTGCACGTAACTGGGTAGCGAGTTCTATTGCTTCAACAATTGTTAATTCTTCATCATTAAAAATGATTTCGTTTTCAATATTCGCTTTATATATGAGTTTGTCAAGTAATCGAACGTCTTTTCGAACTTCTTCAATATCTTGTTCGACATCAGTTAATGTACGGACTTGTTTTGGAATCTTATTTCCTTTTTCAATGTCAATAAAAGCTAGACGATCCATTTCTTCTTCTAATTCATGTATTCTTTTGGATAGTACGCTCTTTAATTTCACAGCTTCAGCAAGAGAAATTTTAGGCATGGCATTAGCTCCTTATAAAATATACATATACTTTGCTTTGAGATTAACATTCTATCAAAGATCTTTCAACAATAATAAGTAGCGCTTTACCGTTTGGGAAGGTGGGAATGAATCCTATGTTAATTACGCTTTTGGTTGTCATACCGTTATTAGGTGTTTTGTGGTTTATTAATTTTACTACTTTTTTAAAAAATTTAAAGTCCGGAAAAAGTACCCATAGACAAGATGTATTAGGACCAGTATTAACATTTATTTTTATCTTTGCACTCATGTACTGTTTTCTCGGAGCTCTCTAAATAATAAAATAGAAGAAGGAGTTATGAATGGAACAGTTTAACGTATACTTTATGAAATTATATTCTTGAGGTAACGAGCAGTAATGAGAATGAATAATTACTTTATTTAATAAAATATGAAATGACTGCTTTAAAGAGTGAGGGGATACACAGAGATGAATAAAATGATGTTACACATTGAAGGGCTAGCAGTTTTCGTGTTAAGTATATATCTTTATTCGTATAATGAGTACAGTTGGTGGATGTTTTTAATTTTATTGTTTGCACCTGATATTTCAATGATCGGCTATATGTTTAACAATAATGTTGGTGCAAAATGTTATAATATTTTTCATACTTATAGTGTGTCGATTATGATGGTAATAGTAGGTTTACTCCTAACGAATCAATTCGTGTTGGCAGTGGGGTTAATTTGGTCAGCTCATATAGGGATGGATAGAGCACTTGGGTACGGCTTGAAATATTCAACTAATTTCAAAGATACACATTTAAATAGAGTTTAAGTGTTATATAAACTGGCAGCTTTAGTACAATCATTTCATAAAAAAGGGTTTAGAGAGGAAGTTCTCTCTAAGCCCTTTTTGCAGGGTGAAGTTTGTTTACGTGGTTCACTTTGTTAACGAATATCTTGAATGACTTTTTCTAAGAATTCACCCATTCGTTTAACTGCCGGCTCTGAAAAGTCAAAATTGACTCCAGTTTCTTTATAAATAGCTGCGATTGATTGATTGTAGTCCGCACTTGCACCTTTTTTGAAGGCTTCAACCGTTTGATTAGGGTCTTTCTGATAATTCTCAAGTAATTCTAAAGCACCTAACATCGAGATAGAGTATTCAATATTATAGAAAGGTACTTCGAAATAATGAAGGGTGCCAATCCAACTCATCCCAATTTCTTCCTCTAGTCCAGAAGTATCAACAGGGTTTAAGCCATAACGTTTTGAGATTTCAAAGTATTTTTCGTCACGCTCTTTGGCTGTGTGGGTAGGGTTCGTATACATCCAATGCTGGAAGAGGTCCCCTGATAATGGTCCATATAACATTGTAAATGCGCGTCTTAACTCTTCACGCTGTGCACTGTGAAAATCCTCTTCATCTGGATAAAAACGATCTAGCTTATCCAATAAGAGCAATTCCATCCCATGAGAATACAGTTCAGCTACTTCCATTCGCTGTTGGTAGTCTTCAGTAGGTCCATGTTCAGAAAATTGAAGGTACCCATTCACCGCATGTCCCATTTCATGGATTAATGCAATTAAAGAGAAAAAGGACGGGCTAAAGTTCGCAAATACAAAGGTATCTCCTGAAACAGGTAAGGAGGTACAAAAACCACCTGGACTTTTTCCTTTTCGATCTCCAAGATCTAATAATCCATTTTCTCTCATGTAATCGAAACGTTCTGAAAAATAGGGATCTGTCTTTCCTAACATTTCAGAAACACCATCCATAAGAGTCGATACCTCAGCGTATGGTGGTTTTTTCATCAATTTCGCGGTGTTATCCCAAGGGCGATAAGTATCGACACCAAGCTTTGATTTAAATACATTGGCAAGTCGATTCCAAGCTGGGATAATGTGTTTTTCTACATTTTCATGAAAGTCATAACAATCTTGGACACTATACTCACGATTCTTGGCTACAAACATATAATCACGATAATTTTCATAACCGGCATTTAATGCGATTTGATGGCGCAATTGAATGAGTTCGTCCATGATGGCATCCATATCCGGTTTAATTTGACGAAATGCAGAACCTATCTTGTAATACGCTTTTTCTCGAATGCTTCTGTCAAGAGAGTCGAGCTGGGATTGGATAAATGGAAAAGGCTTTTCTTCACCCTCCCATTCAACTGTTAATCCTCCCATAATTTCACTGTACTTTGTACAGAGTTCTTGTTCTCTTACCATTAATGGAATATTTTCTTCTCTGAACAGTTTCACTTTGGATTCGCGAACTCGTCGCATTAAGCCGTAGCGCTTATCATCTAATTGATTAAAGAATGGAGACTCACAGACCTTCTCATTTAATTTTGCTTCATATTTCATGAAAAGTGGATGAATGACTTGCTGATCGTGAAGATACGTTGCTTTAATTTCTTCATCCTCGGTGTTTCGGTAGAAGTCTACTTGGTGACCTGTTATTGCCTCTGCAATCTTAATGGTTAAATTCTTTTCATCTTCTAACCACTTTACAAGGTCAGAAACAGAATTGATTGAAACATCAAGTAAACTTTGAAATTGTGCTTCTATCAATTCTACATCTTTTAAATCAATTAATTCTTTATAATAACTATGACGAATATCTTGTGTCATGGTTAATTCACCTTCCCTTTATATGTATATCTATAAGTATATTCTATAAATATAGTATCGAATCCTTGTTCTTACCTTGTTTTTTATAAAAAAAATATATTCAAGGGGAAAGTATTTACAATAAGGAAAATGGAGCAACCAGTACTTAAACCAGTTGCCCCGTTGAATTCATTTTATTTTAAAGCTTCTACTACGATTTTCGTAGCCTCCGCAATTAGGGTATCATCATATGTTGCGTCCTCTGAACTACGGTCAGATAGAATGGCGATAAGAATTGGATCACGTTCAGGTGGCCAAACAATGGCAATATCATTACGTGTTCCGTAACTTGCTGCCCCGCTTTTATCACCAACGACCCAGCCTTCAGGTACACCAGCACGGATTAATGTATCTCCAGTGGTGTTCCCGACTAGCCAATCGGTCATGAGTGCTCGCTTCTCTGAGGGAAGAATGTCACTAACCACGAATGTTTGTAGACTTTGTGCAAGTGCTCTCGGTGTACTTGTGTCACGAGAGTTTCCCGGAACTGTAAAGTTCAAATCAGGCTCAAAACGGTCAGACTCTGTAACCATATCGCCAATCTCCCTTAGCGCTGTTTCAAATCCTACAGGACCTCCGATTTCATTGAATAGTAGATTCCCAGCTGTATTGTCGCTGTAACGGATAGCAGCCTCCGCAATATCCTTCAATGACATTCCTGTATCCACATGTTTTTCTGTGACTGGTGAATAAGTGACTAATTCATCTTTTGTGTAAGTGATAATTTCGTCAAGTTCGTTTATCGATTTCTGTTGAAGCATTGCACCTGCAGCAAGCGCCTTGTAAGTGGAAGCGAAAGCAAACTTCTCATCTTCTCGATAGACGACACTCTTTTCTGTTTCAGTATCATATGCATAAACCCCGAGGCGGGCGTCGAACTTGCTTTCAAGTTGTGTGAACTCCTCATCTGTAGTAGTTTCTTTCTCTTTATTTGTTTCCGATGGGGAGGCTGTAGAAGTTGCTGAATCGGAGCAACCAGCTAACATGACTAGAATAAACAGAGATAGAAGTAGAGTGCCTTTAAATGTATGTAGTTTGAATAATGTATTCGTTATTTTCTTCAAAATGAATAACCTCTTTCCTAATAAATGATAAATCTAAAGAATTAATAGAGTTGATTCGAAGGAGCATCCACCTTTCTGTGATTTTGATTACACGTGTAATACAATACTACAATTGTAATCAAATGTGGTCAACCCATTTTTTAAAAGAATAAAAATTCCCAAGAAGTAGAACATTTAACTAGAAGGAGGAGATTGATAAACTTCAACTAGCGTGATATCATTTGAATATTACAGTTGTAATTCTGGGAAAAGGGATATAGTTATGAAAGATTTTGCCCTTTAGGTAGAAAGCAACGGGCAGAGATAGGGAGATGAAAATAAGATGTTTTTTACATACTTTATCATCTGTTTAACTGTATCTTCCTTAACGGTTATCGGCATCTTGTTTGTGCGGAGCATATTCAAAAAGCAATTATCTGCAAAAGGGCAATATTGTATATGGTTTTTATTGTTGATTGCATTGTTACTGCCTTTTATTCCGTTTCAATTATTACCTTTTGAACTTTCCAATATGGCTTTGGAGGTCAACGAGAGTAACGGAAGAATCCCTTCGATTGTGATTACGGAGGAAGTTCAAAACTCAAATTGGAAACAGGACTATTCCGTATCAGTTAACCGGACGAACTTTGAATATCTTAATATCATGACAGCCAGCATATGGATCGCAGGGATGCTAGTCATGACATTTTTTGCAGTAAAAGCATGGCTTGATGTAAGGAAGATTAAGAGAACAACAGACTCTTTGAAAAATAAAGATGTGCAGTTTTTGTTTGAACAGTGCAAAAAACAATTAAATATAACGGGACTTGTAGTTGTAGGAGAATCAAGGCATGTCAAATCCCCGATGACATTTGGTCTTTTTAGAAATTATGTCGTAATGCCTGCTAATTTTAACGAATGGCTGACTTTAGACGAAATCAAGTATATATTTTTGCATGAGCTTAACCACTATAAATCAAAAGATATCGCAACGAATTACTTGATTGTCATTTTTCAAATCATTTACTGGTTCAATCCAATCATTTGGATTGCGTTTCGAAAAATGAGATTAGATCGTGAGATTGCTTGTGACCATGCAGTTTTAAGTTCCTTAGATGAAAAGTGTCATAGACAATATGGGCTAACAATCATCAATTTTATCGATAAAGTTTCAAGTCAGAGAACCGTTAAGTTAGCCAATCAATTTAATGGCTCCAAAAAACAAATCAAAAGTCGCATAAAGCGAATTGCTTCATTTACAAAAGAATCAAAGATTTTGAAGCTGAAAAGCACAGTGATTATTACGATTTTAGGAGTATTGGTTATTAGTCAGGTTCCATTCATTTCTGCAATGGCTCAAGATAACAATCATTATGATTTTGAAAATGAAAATACCCTTTATATGGATCTTAGTGAGCATTTTACTGGCTATGATGGAAGCTTTGTCTTATATGATCTCCAGGCTGATCAATATCAAATATATAATAAAGACAAAAGCACCTTGAGAGTATCACCGAATTCTACTTACAAGATTTATAGTGCATTAATTGGACTGGAGTCTAATCTGATTTCTGATGAAAATTCTACGATAAAATGGGATGGCACAAAGTATCCCTTTGATTCTTGGAATTCAGAACAAACTGTAACAACGGCCATGAAAAATTCAGTGACATGGTATTTTCAGGAGTTGGATCAAAGAAATCAGGCAGAGAGTATCTATTCATATCTTAAGCAGATCAATTATGGGAATGCTGACATGTCTGGGGGAATCAATCAATACTGGCTAGAATCATCATTAAAAATTTCTCCAGTGGAACAGGTCCAGCTATTAAAAGATTTGTATACAAATCAACTAGGGTTTAAGGAAAAAAACTTCCAGACTGTTAAAGATGCAATTAAGCTTGAGGAAAAAAATAAGGAGATTCTTTCTGGTAAAACGGGAACAGGAACTGTTAATGGCAATGAAATAAACGGTTGGTTCATCGGATATGTAGAGAAAGGGCAAAATACGTATTTCTTTGCAACCAATATACAACATGAAGATAATGCCACCGGAAAAAAGGCGGCAGAAATAACGTTATCCATTTTGCACGAAAAGGGAATCTATTAAGTAAAACTTGATTAAAAGATGTTAGTATCATCTTTTGAACGACAAAGGAGGTGGAACTGAGTGTCTAAAAAAATACCTACTATCTCAGAGTCTGAATGGGAAATTATGACGGTACTTTGGGAAAAGACGCCACTAACAGCCAATGAAGTGATTTCTAGCCTTCAAGAACGGACAGATTGGAAACCAAAAACCATACGTACCCTGCTTGATCGACTTGTCAAAAAAAGTGTAGTAGGTGTAAATAAAGAAAAAAGAATTTATACCTTTTTCCCACTTTATTCGCAAGATGAATGCCAGCATGCGGAGGCGGAATCTTTTGTTAAACGAATTTATGGTGGGGCACTGAAATCAATGTTGGTCCAGTTTATAAAGGAAGACTCATTATCAGAAGAGGATATACAGGAATTACGTTCCATTTTGGATCCTAAGAAGAAAAAGCAAACCAATTAAAGAATGCCATTTTATAGTGGTATTCTTTTTTTATGCATTTTTTGTCAAAATCGTATAGAAATTTACTATTATTTTATTTTTATAATTGGAATATATTAAAATGTGGTTATGACTAAATAGGAATTTCCAACTTGATAATAGGTGTAGATAAGGATGTGTACATATGAATAGTGTAATTAGAAAATTAGACTTTACTGAGATTCCAGCTTTTGTTGATATCGTTGTAAATGCTTATCCTGGAACGATGCAGAATACGGCCGAGTTCAAAGAGCGATATTCCACCATGCTCATTTCTCAACAGGAAAAAGTAAGTTCGATTGAATTTTATGGAATTTTTCGTGAGTGTAAATTAGTAGGTGGCATGAGAATTCATTATTTTAAGATGAATGTACACTCCAGAACAATAGATATAGGCGGAGTAGGATTAGTGGCCGTTGACTTACTTCATAAGAAAGAAAAAGTTGCTAAAGAATTAATTCAATATTTTATAAAGCACTTTGTTCAGCGAGATGTTGCACTCGTTGCACTTTATCCATTTAGACCCGATTTTTATAGAAAAATGGGCTTTGGCTATGGAACGAAGATGAATCAATACCATATTAAGCCATCTAGTTTTCCAGCAAGTGGGACAAAAGAAGGTCTTATTAACCTTGATGTGACACATAAAGAGTTAATAGAAGATTGCTATAATCAATATGCAAGCGAAACACACGGAATGATATTGAAAACTGCAAATGAAATCGAAGGGATATTCAAAAATCCAGATAATAAATTGATTGGTTATATGAATGGAGATAAACTGGAAGGCTATACCGTATTTTCATTTAAAAAAATGAGTGAAACGAATTTTGTTCATAATAATATGGTGATAAAAGAACTGATTTACCAAAGTTCACAAGCATTATTATGCTTATCTGCGTTCTTTAATAGCCAGAGCGATCAAATTCATCGAATTGAGCTAACTACGCAAGATGATGACGTAGAATACCTAGTCGAAGATCCTAGAAATGGATCCGATCGTTTGATTCCAAGTGTATATCATGAAACGAATCGGGCTGGGGTAGGTTTAATGTACCGAATTATTAATATCGAAAAGTTCATCGAAAATTTAGGTGCATATCCTTTTAATAATGAAACGATAACAGTAGGGTTAAACATTATTGATAGTTTTATAAAAGAGAATAGTAGACGAGTGGTAATAAAATTCAGAGAAGGAAAAGCAACTCTATCTCCTAAAGAAAAGGCAGAAGTTGACCTATCTATTGAAATATCAGATTTGTCCTCATTATTAATGGGGGCTGTTTCTTTTAAGAAACTATTCAACTTTGGCCGTGTAATTGTGAATCATACGGACCAGGTAAAGCGACTTGATCATTTATTTGCAAATATGCAAAAACCTCTATGTATCACGGCTTTTTGATCGGAAGTGCCCCAAGTAGTTTATAAAATAAATGTAATTTAGTCTGAATCTAAGAGTGTTTCTTTCAATTAGAATACCCATGATATATGGATGGTGGTGGAACTGTAGGGAGTCAAACACTCGAATTTGATATTTTATTATAGGATGAAATTGGGGACGCCTAAATTAGGCGTTCCCGTCCTTATTCCATTAGAGCCGCCGCTGTAATGCAAATGGAAATTTTAAAAACTGCGTTTGTCAGCCCATGCTCCTTGTAATTTACTTAGGAATACTATTTGCCCAATATGATAGGCGTCGTGCATAGCTAAACTCTTAAGTTCAATGACTAATGAATGATCTTCTCTTGGAATCTCTCTATACAAATCTTCTTGTTCTGATGTTGCTAGGATTTTTTCAAGCTCACGATGAACGGAAAAATATTCTTGTTTTGTTTCATTCCAATTGTCTAACGTTTCGGTTGGTAATCGAAAGGTTGATTCATTATTTTCAGCCTGTGGTTCATTCTCTGTTTCATCCAGAAATCGCAACAGAATTCTCTTTTCATAGAAAAGTATATGACTAAGTAATTCCCAAATGGAATGTGCCCCTTCTACTGGCTTCCAAATTGCCTGTTCGAAAGAAATATTCTCAAGCACTTTTTCAAGTGGTGGAAACCAGTCCTCTTTATCCAGACAGCTTGCCCATTGTTGTTGTAAAAGCGTCCGTACATCCATATTGTATTCCCTCCAATTTAATCTCATTATTGATGATCCTTGTGTTCAGAATTCTAATTCGTAAAACCTTAAACCAATTTTAATATATGTTGTGTTAACAGGGAAAGAACAACTGTTTAGAGATTGGGTTGCCACGGCAGCCTTTTGTTAAGGAAGCAGTTCAGTTTAAGAGTAATGTTGCAGGAAGATAGGAACTTTTTGTTGAATTCCAAGAAGGAGTAAGGCACTTTTTAAGCATATCCAAATGATTTAATAAAATTTTACAAAACTTCACAACTTTTTAAAGTATTAAACGTCTAAACATTGAGTCAATTTTTATAAAGAAGTAGAAAGGAAGAGAACAGTGCATGATTACAGAGAAAATGAAATTGTGGAATGGTACACGCAATTCCATCAAACGATCTTCAAATTTATCCTATTAATGGTGAAGGACTATCAACAAGCGGAGGACCTTACTCATGAAACGTTTGTGAAAGCATATAAGTATCACCACACATTCAAAAGGGACTCCAGCGTAAAAACATGGCTGTTTAGTGTAGCCCACAATGTAACAATCGATTATATCAGAAAACAGAAACCAATTCGATTATTTAAGGAAGTATTTACTTCTAAAAAGGATCCATATCCCTTACCAGAACAAATTGTCCAAATGAAGGAGAGTTCACTTGAACTTTACGAAGCTTTGGCTAACCTGAAGGAATCCTATCGAGAGGTTATCATTTTACGAAAGATTAAGGGTTTTTCAATTGAGGAAACGTCTAAGATTCTTGACTGGACTGAAAGTAAAGTAAAGTCTACGCTTAATCGAGCACTCCCAGCACTGGAAAAACAACTTTCTAAGGAGGGGTTTGTGTATGAACAAACAAAATGAAACGATTTCTTTAGACCGCTCACTGCAAAAGCTAGAGTATGAGATGGAATGGAAGATGGAGCGTACTCTAAAAATCCGTCAAAGGATAATCAAGGATATAAAAAAGGGAAAAAGAAGGTCACAGCTTCAAAAGGGATTTGTTCTATTCACTACTTTTGCTTTGATATCAATGTTTGTATTTCTTTTGGCCGGGCAGTTAACTGGGAAGTTAAATACTATGGATTTATCTACTTTACCTGCAGGCGAAGAATTACATACAATTGCTGATGAAGAAATACCCGAACTCCAAAGTCAATTAGAGGAATTACATCAAGTTCAGTTTAAAACTCCGAGTGGGAGAGAAATAACAATACACACACAAGAAAATGAGTGGGGTTCTGTAGATAACGCGATAGCAGTCTTTATGAATCATCCGAAATATCCTTCACTCTCTTATACTACAAAAGAAATCACTATCTCAAATCAGCGGGCTGTATTACAAGAGCCAGTACCTGATGCAAAAGTTGGAAGCTACAAGTTATATGTATTTACCGAAAGTTATGTTTATTATGTTCAATTTGTTGCAGGTCACAACGACAAAGGCGATAGGGATGAACTACTCAAAATAGCTGAACAATTTAATTATGAAAATTTATAGTTAAGCATTGGTTCTTATCGAAAAAAAGATCGACGAAGAAAATGAAACAAAAAAATGGGGGCAAGTTCTTGGTTCGCAGTTTTGTTTCTTCAACTTCGAAGCAGGAATGAGATAAAAAGTCATGCATAAATATGAGTAGAAGCAGTGAGGAGCAGTTATGGGGATGGGGGGATACTGTGTTAACAGCATGGATTGGAAGTATTGCTTTTCTGGCAGCGGCTATTTTGTACGTATTATTAGCTTTGGGGTTGCCTTATGGAGATCTTGCAATGGGCGGACAATATAAAATAATGCCAAAGCAAATGCGAATTGCTTGTTTAATTTCTGTTCTTATTCAATTGATTGCAATCATGTTTATCCTACAAGTTGGTCAAATAATTTCGATAAGTTTAATAGCACCCTTTGCAAAAGGAGTCTGTTATTTTTTTGCATTTTATTTATTCCTAAATACAGTCATGAATGCTTTTTCTAAGAGTAAAAAAGAAAGGCTTGTAATGACACCATTATCTTTAATTACGGGTCTCTGTTTTTTGATAACTGCGATGAATGGTTAAGTAGACCATTAACGAATCCTATCTTCAATATCGAAGATTTCTCAATGTTAAGATTGGTAGTGAACAGAAATAGCCACAAGATAGAAGGAGGATAAAACTAAGAAATTATCGAAATTTATATAAAATAAAAAAATTGGAGGATAAATTTCTTTATGAAAAGATTAGATATTCATGAATGGGATGATATTTTTTATAATATGACAGCCAAGGAAGGTCTTTCTAAATGGGATTACATTAAAGTTGTATGGGTAGATAATTCAAATCAATGGTGTATCTGTTATCGTGATGAAATACTTGAAAATGGCTTTAAAACAGAAATGCAAGCGCTTGATAGATGTGAATATTTGGAAACGATATTATAACTTAAAAGATTCTGGATATAAGAATGTTATATGAAGTACAAATATATTGCTTATAAGCAATATCTACTTGTGCTATCTTTGTAAAAATGTACGTAAAGGAACGGCTGCTTTACTTTGATAAGGGTATAGCATTTATTTTTGAAAGAATGGGAATGTTTGAAGAGATATCTCATAGCAAATGGAAGTTTCATATTGTTGTGAAGGAGGAGTTATATGCATTTTAACATGAAAGAAGCTATTGAGGTGTTAGAACGAACACCACAAACACTGGCGTATTTTTTATCTGGTTTATCGGAAGGATGGCTGCAGTGTAATGAAGGTGAAGGAACTTGGAATGCCGTTGAAGTGATCGAGCACCTTATTGAGGGTGAGAAAAATAATTGGATACCGAGACTAGAGTTTATTCTTCAAGAAGGCTGCAATAAACCTTTTCCTCCATTTGATCGATATTCGCACTTAGAGGAAAAATCTCAAAAGTCAATTAATGAAAAGCTGCAGGAGTTTAAAGCTAAAAGAATGCAAAATATAACTAAACTTAGGTCTCATATTGAATCTGATCTTCATCTTGAGTTGAAGGGCTCACACCCTGCATTTGGTACAGTTAAGATAAGAGAGTTGCTATCAACTTGGGTAGTTCATGATCTAACACACATTGCCCAAATTGTAAGGGTAATGGCTGAGAGATACAGGACCGACGTGGGTCCTTGGATAGAATATTTAGGTATTTTAAAAGAGCAGGAAAATAAAAAATAGTGGTTATTCATCTTGGTTAAAAGAAAGATTGTAATGGAAGAGTTTTTCATTTTCTTCAAGGCTCTTCTCGTAAAGTGTATGGTTGATTGATAGAGAGGAGAAATTTGCAACTTTTCCCAACACCTTTCGTCTATCATAAAAAGGGGAAAATGCCTTGAAGAAAATGATGTGTTTAATCGCTTTAATAGGATTCGTTTCAATCTATATAGCGGGTTGTTCAAATCAAGAACAGAGCATTGAAGTTCAAAAGCGTATTGGTATTGAAAATATATATGAAGAATTCAAAATGATTACGAATAATCAACAAGTTCAAAACGTGTGGGAGATCATCAATAATGGTGATTGGGAAACAGCAAAGGTACAAATGGCACTTCCTCCTGATTACCGATTTGCCTTTCATTTTCATAATGAAGAAAAAGCCGTGTTGTTTGAACTTTGGATAAGCCCAAATAAAGATATGGTTGAGATCATAAAAGCTGGAAACAAGTATGTTCAATTAGACAGGAATAAGTCAGCAGAACTATTTGAAGCCCTTACTGGCGAAAAATTAGCTGACCAAGAATAGGTTGATGTAAGAAGTAATCTCTGACAGGAGGGGGGAGAAAAGTTGGATATAAGACTTGCTGAACTAAAAGATATTTCTCAATTAATCAGAATGAGATGGGATTTTACAGTTGAGCATGATGAAAGTAAAAAAGACTCATCATTCGAGGATTTTAAACAGGAATGCCAATCTTTTTTAGAGAAAGCAATGAATAGTGATCAGTGGTTTATATGGGTTGCAGAGATAAATGGACAACTTGTATCGCATATATACATAGAATTGATTCAGAAAGTACCCCGTCCTGGTAGAATAACATACCCATTTGCCTACATGACAAATGTATACACAGTTCCGGAATATCGGAATAAAGGCATTGGAAGTGACATTCTTCGTACGGTAAACAAGTGGATTAACGAAAACAATTATGAATTTGTGATCGTTTGGCCAAGCGAAGATTCTATTCATTATTATAAGAAAAACGGCTATGTTTCTAGTACGGAACCAATGGAATATGTCCCGTCAAAAGACTAGGCCATTATACTTTTTTAGTCTACTAAAATTATAGATAGTTTTTAACTTCACCAGCGAATTCATTAGCTGAAAATAATACCAGTACTTTGCTATTTCAACTTTAATAGCGGTTTGTAAAAAAGATTTCAATAGAGAAGTCAAAAGTTGTATTAGAGATTGAAAGGCACAATTTTAGTGATGTTTGAAAGGGGAAAAAAGATGAACCATCAAGTTCCATTCCAACAAGTTGATGTATTTACAGAGATTCCATTCAGAGGAAATCCAGTTGCCGTAATACTAGATGGCAATGAACTCTCTACAGAACAGATGCAAGCAATCGCAAACTGGACAAACCTATCTGAAACCACTTTTGTATGCAAGCCAACGGACCCACAGGCTGACTATAGATTGCGCATTTTTACCCCTAATAGTGAACTTCCTTTTGCGGGACACCCAACGATAGGTTCTGCTTTTGCAGTGATTCAACATGGTATTAAACCTAAGATAGAAGGACGATTAGTTCAGGAGTGTGGGACCGGGTTAGTTACTATTTTTACTTATGAAGATAAACTGTTTCTCTCATTACCCAATCCCAAACTAAAAAGCGTACCATCTGCTGATGTAGATAGACTTGCAAAAGCATTGGGAGTCGATTCAAATAGTGTTAAAGTTAGTGAAACGGTTGATGTTGGCGCAATTTGGATTACGATACAATTATCTAATGCAGAAGAAGTAAGAAGCTTACGACCCGACATGGCGGAACTCTCCACATTAATTCCATCAGGTGTAACAGGTGTAACTGTATTTGGACTTACTTCTGGAAATACTGAAGCTAATGTTGAAGTTCGTTCATTCGCCCCTAACGAAGGAATAGATGAGGATCCCGTTTGCGGTAGTGGAAATGGTTGTGTGGCAGCAGTAGTTAAAAAACATGAACTTATCGGAGAACCAACTTATGTAGCGAGTCAGGGTTTTTGTGTAGGAAGAAATGGCAGGGTTGAAGTACAATTTATGGATAACGATAAAATCTTAATTGGTGGTCATGCAGTAACTTGTATTGAAGGAAAACTAAATATTTAATGTGTAGACTTTAATATGTTATTGAATTATAGCGATACCTGATAGAAAAATAAAATTCCGGTTGCGATTGCTGAACAGGCAATCGCATATTGTGTTTTAAGAAGGAAAAAGAAGAACAATCAAATATAATAACAAATTATTACTATGAATGTAATCCATGGGGGAATTCGATGAGCCAGAATAAAACAAAGATTATCTTTGACTGGTGCAATTGTTATTTTAGGTATTTGCATATTATTTTCTTCTTTCAATATTTCGAGTGCAATCAGAGATACATCATACAATAATCAAAACAATGAAATAAATGAATATGAGATATCTAGATTTAATGATAATTTAGTAGAACTAATAAAAACACTTCAAAAAGGAAATGAATCGGGTCAATAATTATCTAAATTAATATTACGAGTGTTTGGTTTTCGATAATGTTACCTCTGAGAAGACGAGTTAAAAACGACATCTAAATACTACAAGGAATTACTTCATACAGGGGCAATATTCTGCCCCTGTTACTTTCTTTCGGGAGGATTATAGGTTACATATGTGCCAGCAACGAAGTCATGGATGGCTCTTTTATCTTCTCGGACGGCCACCATTACTAAACTAACAATAGCTCCGATTCCTAAAGTCAAGGCGTATATTAGCCCTGCTACTACAATCCGAAGTAGCATATTTCCAATGTGTAATTTTTCACCATCAACCCTCACAATTCGAATCCCACATACCCTCTTTCCAACTGTGTACCCGTACCATAAGACTGGTAAGCATAAAGCATATAAGAATTCTAGCAGGCCATCTTGCCAAGAATCATCATATATCGGAAAGTTAAAAATGAGTGAAAATAGAAAAACAACTAGAAATACAACAAAACCATCAATAATTGAAGCACCAAGACGAATCCAAAACCCAGCAGGTTCAAAAGTACTATGCATATAAACACCTCCATTAGATTGTATTCATCTATAATGACTTCTGATAACCTTTTTTTACCATCCTTAAAATAAGATCAACCCATATAATAGTAAAAATCATCGAGTATATGTCCCTGTAAATGTTTTGATTAAGCCATATGCTGCTGTTCATAAAAAAGGAAATTTATCGATTGAGCAAGTTACTTTTAGAAAGATTCTTATGTGCACCTATAATTTGTCTACTACATATGGTTAAATATGTTGACCTTTTAATGAGGAGGAATAACTTCAATGTATGAAAATTATTATCCAAATAATTCTATACCAATGTATAGACAAAGAATTACGAAGCAACAAGCTCAAGAAATTGCACTTAAACGTGTACCTGGGAGAGTTCTACACGTAGATATGGATTTGGAAAATGGTGTTTTAGTTTATGAAGTGTTTATTTTAACGCCGGATAACAGAATATTTGAAGTTGAGATTCTTGCAAAAACAGGGAGAATTCTAAAAGTCGATCAAGAAAATGACTTTGATTAATACGACTGATAACTTAAATAACGGGTGCGATGTTTAGGCATCGCATTTTTGTTTGATTAACGTTGTAGTTTGTGAAGTATTTAGAGGATGTAAATTTGCTTTTTGAATGTTGTTGGGTTCGGCTGAGAAGAGTCTTAACATATAAAACACCCCGTAAATGTTAGTGGAGGTCTAACACTTACAGGGCAATGAGGAATCTGTTCAATCCTATTTATAAACGTAATCCAGCCGCAATCCTAGTCTGCTACATAATTCGTTCGTAATAGTCCCGCATTTTTCTGCGACTTCTTCGGCGGTAATTTGTTCAGAACCATCTGTTCCAATCAGCGTTGCAATATCTCCTGCCTGTACACCCTCAATAGCGGTAACATCAACCATCAGCTGATCCATGCAAATTCGGCCAATAATAGGAGCTTTTTGTGAACGAATGAGGACATTCCCGTTTTCCATATTTCTTGGTATCCCGTCTGAATAACCAATCGTAATGACCGCTGTTTTCATCATTCTTGTTGCTGTATATGCTCTGCCATAGCCGAGTTGGTCACCTGGCTGTAGATTTTTCACCATCGCCACTTTAGCTTTAATGGATAAGATGGGCTTCAGTTCCACATCTGATCTTACTGAATCGTTTTTGCTTAAAACACCATATAGAGCAATTCCCGCACGAGCATAATCATACTGTAGCTGAGGGTAATTCAAGATTCCATAGCTCGCTTGAATATGTTGCTGTCCGACTGGCAGCTGTTGTGATTCTAGCCACTTAATGATCTGGTTAAATCTATCAATCTGCATTTCCGTAAATGCTATATCCTCTGAACTAACGCTATCAGAGACCGCTAAGTGAGAAAATACACCGACAACATGTAAATGTTTGCAGTTATAGATTTCTTTCAAATCTGAAAGTTGTGAGGCGTCTGTTCCTAAACGATGCATGCCAGTATCTATTTTTATTTGAACCCTTATAGGAAGACCCTGTTTGTTTAACTGCTTTGCATGACTCAATCCAATTACAGTTTGCGTTAATTTGTATTTTTTAATTTCTCCAATATGTTGGGCAGGGGTATAACCTAAAACGAGAATCTCTTCTTTAACTCCGTTTTTCCGAAGTTCAATTCCTTCCGATAGAGTAGCAACGGCAAATGATTTTACCCCTTGGTTCGATAGCTCTTTCGCTATTTTTACTGCTCCATGGCCATACGCATTTGCTTTGACTACAGCCATGAGTTCAGTTTTATCCGGAAGAATTCCTTTTAGCTGCTTTACATTTCCACGTAGTGCAACTAAATCGATCTCTGCCCAGGCTCTGCTAGTCGGTGATGGTGTTGACTTTTTCCGCGTTGGCAAAAAAAAGATCAGCACCCAAGCCAAAATAAATGAGAGGAAACTGACTGCCAAAAAATGCACCATACTATTTTCGACAAACCATTTCTCTAGTGTGAAAAATTCTGCCGTAAAGCGAACAAGTACAATCATCCACGGGTGTATGATATACATAATCGTCGAGATAGTTCGAATGCTTTTACTGCTTTTTCCACGAATCTGCAGTAGGCATTGAAAAAGAAAATACATAGCTGGAATTAGCATAAAATACATACTATCATGGCGCTGAAATTGATAATAATGCAGTAATAGTCCTTCAACAATCAGGAAAGAGAAACTGATCACGAATAATAGTAGATTTACCGAAAACGAAGCTGTTTTATTTCCTTTATAAAGTAGCATTCCCAGGATTAAAAAGATTGGCACCATAAAAACGCCATTCCTCGTATAATCCGCTCCAATAAAGACCGTTTGATAAAACACTTCTAAACTAGAAATCTGCTCAGCAATCCCATAGTAGCTATCCCCAAACAGTCCTATGCTATAAAGAATAACAGATAGAATAAATGTCAATTTTAGCCCATTTTTTCTAAACAGAAAGACAACAATAATCACACCTACTATAAGCCCAGGGAAATACCATAAATGATAAAATGTCCCGTCAACAAGGATATCTTTTACTAATTCAAATCCCCAATTTGGATCTTCATAATGCCCTGCATACAAATTTAGCGGTAAAAATAAAAGGATCGAAAGGGCATATAAAAATCCAATTTTCTTACAAAAAGCTAGAATATAAGAGTTGTCTCCATTTTCAATATATTGATATAGAAAATATCCGCTAACCATTAGAAAAAAGGGGACAGCCATTCTAGCAATGATTCGAGTCAAAATGAAATTGGCATCCTCCCCATAAGAAAGAAGAGGGGAGGTATGGTTAGCTATCACGAGGAAGGCAGCTAGTAATCTGAATGAGTCTAATGATCCTGTTTTACTCATAAAGGATTGCTCCATATTGTCACAATAAAGCCGTCCACATTATTCCCTGAAATCTGATACAAGCAATCTTTAGGTATTTCAATTACAGTCTCCTCATCCATTCCCTTTACATGGTAAACCTCAAATTCTTTACCCTTTTCCGTAAAGATATAGTGCTGGCCATTCTCCGGAAAGTCGGAAAGAAACTGAATGTATTCTTCTAAACAGAAACTGTGGCGTTCCATAATTCTTGCATGAGGATATCCGACATAGCGGAAATGCCATGGCTCATGTGAGATCCTTGTGATCTGTTCTTTGCCACGCGAATAACGTTCAATAAAACCATAGTCTGCGGCGAGTTCGCGAAAATGTGCAAAGATACCTGTATATGGAAAGGATGGACGAATGAAATCAATTTCGTCTAGATTTTCTCCCAAATCAATCGCAAGGCCAGTCTGATGTTCGCTGCAGCCTGGATAGGCTACATATTGTTCTGTAAAGATCCTGCCATTTTCAATGAGAGAATCTTGGTATAGCTTTTCTTGTTCAGCCTTACTTCGGTATCCGCTAACTGGAATAATTCTTCCTCGTGATTCCACTTTTTCAAGAAGCTGTGTTAACGATGCTGCGGCTCTTCTTTCGAGTAAAATCGTTTCATAGTTTGCTAGACTTGGAACAAGTGCTGGTGAATGTTGGGCTTGTATCTGTTTCAGACCATGCTCACTATTAACCAAAACCAAATACCCTCTGTAAATATCATCTTTGTGTAGTGTTATCTTTCTCATCGTTCCAACCCCAATTGGATCAACCGATCGATGATATTAGAAAACGTTAACCCTATGCCTTTCATCATATTTGGGTATCGGCTGTGATTGGTGAAGCCAGGGAAGGTATTGACCTCATTAAAGACAATGTCTCTATTTGGTGTAATAAACATGTCCACTCTTGCCAATCCAGAGCAGCCAAGTGCACGATAAATTTGAATTGCCATATCCTTTACTTTGGCTTTCATATCTTTATCAATACGGGCTGGCATATGAATGCTTGAGGTAGTGAGGGTGTATTTTTCATTAAAATCGAAATACCCAGTCTCTAATTCAATTTCATCAACTTCCCCCACAATAAGGTCCTCATTTCCAAGAATCGCGCAACCAACCTCATATCCCTCAATATATTCTTCGATGATGATCCGCTCATCGTACGAAAAGGCTTCAGCAACTGCACTTGGAAGTTCTTCCTTTTCGGTAACGAGCGTAATTCCAATCGATGACCCTGACTTGACGGGCTTAACAAAAAGAGGCAGCTGGAGAAGACTTGTTTGTGTGACAATCTCTTCAATTACTTGAGACCTCGAAAAAACGATGGAATCAGGTGTTTTAATACCTTCAAGCTCCACTAATTTATGTGCACGGTCTTTATCCATGCATAAAGCAGAAGACAAAGTGTCACATCCGACGTATGGGATTCCGATTAGTTCTAAGTATCCCTGTAGTGTCCCGTCTTCGCCATTCTTACCGTGTAGCACTGGGAAAACAATATCAATCATTGTTTCGATTACATGTCCATTTCGATTTTCAAGTAGATAATTCTCATAGCGATTTGGAGAAAAGAAGGCAGGTGTGCAATTTACCTCATCACACCACCAGGTATTGTTCAGAATATTTTCCACGCTACCCTGATAACGGTACCAGTGGCCTTCCTTTGTAATGCCAATTAACACTTTTTCATATTTATCTTGGTCCATATGGGTAATAACAGAGTAAGCTGATTGCAGTGATACTTCATATTCATTTGAACAGCCTCCAAAGATAACAGCAACGATCATTTTTTCCATAATTATTTCCTCCTTATAGATAAAAAACACTATTTGTTTCTGTACTTGTATCGTACTAAAACAAATAGTGTTAGTTTTTCGTTTATCCTCAAGGAAATAATACGTTTTTCTTCTTTAATTCTTACAATTTTCTTACGGTGAAAGAGGGAGTCTGACGATAAATTCGACTTTCTCTTCTTCGCTTTGAGCGGATATGGTGCCTCCGTGTAATTCTACGATTTCTTTGGCAATAGCAAGCCCCAGGCCAGCACCACCTGTTTTCGTACCGCGTGATGTATCCAATCGATAGAATTGTTCAAAGATACGATTAAGCTTGTCTTTTGGAATAACAGGGCCATTGTTTATAAAATAAAGCTGTAAATCATTATTGTCCTTCTTCGAACGAATGATGATTGGACTATTTTCATAGCTGTAATTAATGGCATTGCGGATTAAGTTGTCAAAGACACGCTCCATTTTATTCACGTCACAGGAGATTTCCAGATTGTCCTCAATGTCTAACTGGCAGGTTAGGTTCTTTTCAGCAAACAGCGGATTAAATTCGAACGTAATCTGCTCGAGCATCCTTGTGAGATTAATATGGCTCATCTCAGGACTTAACTGAGTTAAATTAAAACGTGTAATTTCAAAAAACTCATTAATTAATTCTTCGAGCCTTTCAGCTTTATCCAATGAAATGGATAAGTATTTTTCCCGGAGTTCCTCCGAAATTTGCTGCTCATCTCGAAGTAAGGTTAAATAGCCAATTACAGAAGTTAATGGTGTCTTTAAATCATGAGCCAAGTACACGAGCAGGTCGTTTTTCCGCTGTTCTGCTTCCTTCGCTAGCCGGGCATTACGGATGGATTCCTGCTTAATGGCATTCATCCGATCTTCCACTTGTTTTAATTCAGATGGAAGACGGATGTAATCACTATTGTCAGAAGCAAGATTTCTGCTTGCTTCCACAATCTGATCTACATAATGGAGTGTTTTTCTCCAAAAAAATATAAAGATGATAATAAAGCCAATCATCCATGTTATGAGAATGAAAGGGATGGGGTGATTGCGAATGGGGCTGAGCAGAATGTAAATCAAATCAGTTGAATACCAGACAAAACTCCTCAATATGTAATACCCCACAACAATAGCGGCTGCTAAACTAACAGTAAAAATAAAGATTGTCATAAAGAATTTCGTGAATATCTGCCTAGTCAAACCGCTGCTTGCGGCACTCTCTCTATTCAATGGTATAGCCAACCCCCCACACCGTTTTAATAAACTTTGGTTTTCGCGAAGGTTCCTTCATTTTTTCCCTCAAACGTGCAATATGGGCCATAACTGTATTGTTATTATCAATATACTTTTCGCCCCACACCGCTTCAAACAATTCCTCAGAAGAAACAACCTTCCCTTTGTTTTCACATAAATGCCACAGAATCGAGAATTCTATTGGAGTTAAGGGGAGAGGTTTACCATAAAGTGTACATTTATGGGTATCCTGATTGATGATTAACCCTGAGAAGTCGAATTCCTTGGCAGTGGGTGTAGGCTCTGTAATAAGACTATTGTTCGAGTTATACCGTTTATAGCGTCGTAGTTGGGCTTTCACTCTTGCCACCATTTCAAGCGGGTTAAACGGCTTTGTAATGTAATCATCGGCACCTAGTGTAAGTCCAGTAATTTTGTCGATATCTTCAATTTTTGCTGTTAGCATAATGACAGGATAATGATAGTTCTCACGGATCTTCTGGCATATTGTAAATCCATCCACATTGGGGAGCATCACATCCAAAATGGCAAGCTCGAGTTCATGATTCTGAATATACTCTAAAGCTGGCTTTCCATCATAAAACACTTGAACTTCATAGCCTTCATTCATCAGATAAAACTTCACTAAATCGGCAATCTCTTTTTCATCATCGACTATTAAAATAGGATTCAATATTTTTCCACCTCAATACATCATACAACTGTTTGTTTAACTTTCTATAGAATAAATCATTTTTACAAGAAATAGAAGGGGAGCGATGTAACAAGATGTTGAAGTTGATTTTCACTAGGGGCAGGATCGTTGATCAACGGGCTGTCGAAAAGAAAGCTCCTTCTTGTATTTAATTTAATTTGAATGGAAAAATACCCATATAAATTTATCCAGAGGTGGGAGAAATTCATGAAAGGAATGTTCATATTAGTTATTGTTCTAGTTGGATTAATCTTGGTGGGGTGGAGAGGAGGAGATTTAAAAAATGAATTGCTCGAAGAAACTTTATATGCAAGATACTATTCTTATCTTGACCAAAAATATTCAGATTTTATTTTGTGTCCAAGAATAGAAATCGAAAGAATTGAAGGTGATACTCGCAGACATATTGTAAATGGAAGTGCGTTAAATTATGGTTCACATCATGGTGACATTCCCTTTGATAGAATTCATTTCACATTGACCGATACTCCTGAAAAGGGTGTTGAAATAAATAAAGTTAGAGTAGAAAAAAGTATTTCTGAAAAAGAAAGTATTATCCAGTGTAGAAATAAAAACAAAAAATAATGATACCGCTAATGGGTGCGATAATCCAAGAAGGATTATCGTTTATTTTTGTTGAAGTTATTAAACTATGAACAGGTTTGTTTAACAAAGAAATGATAAAGTGAAAGAAAATACAACAGTTATAAGTGGGAGAGTAATATGGTCATTCGTAAACTACATATCAATGAAGATCCCCCAATGGATTTGTTGTTATTAGCTGACCCTTCTAGAATACTTGTTGAGGAATATATAAAAAGGGGAGAGTGCTATGTAGCCGAAAGTGATGGGCAAATCATTGGGGTGTATGTGCTACTCCCGACAAGACCTGAAACGGTGGAGTTGGTGAATATTGCAGTAATAAAAACCCGCCACGGCAAAGGCTTGGGGAAACAATTAGTAATTGATGCAATTAATGTAGCTAAGTCAAAAGGATATCGAACTATAGAAGTCGGTACAGGAAATTCAAGTATAGGACAAATAGCCCTTTACCAAAAATGTGGTTTCAGAATAACAGGTGTTGAAATAGATTTCTTCATTAGGCACTATTCGGAAGCAATTTTCGAAAATGGTATACAGTGTAGGGATATGGTGCGATTATCTCAAGATTTGTAGGTTTAAAAAGGGGATTCTTAGTTTATAAATGCTAACCTAAGAATGTACAAAAGTGATTGTTTAAATATGTACACTTTTGACGAATTTTCTGCATAATATT
>NZ_JBPFDQ010000006.1:0-93126 GCF_059415045.1 Ferdinandcohnia sp. SAFN-114
TGTCACAATACTTATCTCAAGTATTGCCATTTTGGAGGTGTTTTATATTGTCTCACTATTTTAGGTTAGTCCATCTCCTGTTTCTTCTGCCATGCTTTTTTCAGTTTCTGTATCCTTTTTAGGCTTTTCACCGTAATAGTGATTAACTTCTCTAGCAAGTTCACCCAATTCTTCTGTCAATCTTGCTAGTAATGCAAGAGGGCTGAAATATCCTTCTTTAAATTGGCTTATGTACTCATCTACTTCTTCTTGTAGCTGTTTCATTGTTTTATCTGCCATCTCTATCACCTCATGAAGTTTCTCTTCCTATGTTAGCTTAAAATATAGAGTTTTGACAAACTTTTCTTTTATATAACATGATTTGTCAGATATTTACCCATACTTTATAATAAAGTGGCAAATTATTACTATCTCGGGGGTAAATCATATTGAAGTTAACGATCAAAAGTATCTTTTTTATATTATTAGGCTCTGCCATCTTTTCGTTTGGAATTGTACATTTCAATATGCAAAATAATCTTGCAGAAGGTGGATTTACTGGAATCACTCTTTTGCTCTATTTTCTATTTGAATTCGATCCATCTTATACGAACCTAATCTTAAATATTCCACTATTTATAATCGGGTGGAAGCTACTAGGCCGTGTTGCATTTTACTATACAATGATCGGTACTATTAGTGTTTCAATATTTTTGTGGTTATTTCAACGCTATCAGTTTGATATTCCACTTGATGGGGATTTAATGCTTGCAGCTCTATTTGCGGGTGTTTTCATTGGGGTTGGACTAGGGATTATATTCCGCTATGGAGGAACCACTGGAGGGGTAGACATTATAGCCAGGCTAGTTCGCAAATACGTGGGTTGGCCAATGGGAAGGACAATGTTTTTATTTGATGCTGTTGTTATCACGATTTCGCTTATTTTTTATCTATCTCATCGAGAGGCAATGTATACGTTACTGGCTGTGTTTATTGGGGCAAGAGTGATAGATTTTATGCAGGAAGGTGCGTATGCTGCTAAAGGTGCGATGATTATTTCAGAGCAGAACGATAAAATTGCAGAAAAGATTCTAAATGAAATGGAACGTGGTGTAACGATATTGAAGGGGATGGGGTCGTATACGAAACAAGAGAAGCATATCTTATATTGTGTTGTGGGTAGTAGAGAGGTTGGTCGCTTAAAACAGGTAATCATCTCTGTTGATCCACATGCCTTTGTTTCAGTTAGTGATGTCCATGATGTACTCGGTGAAGGTTTTACGCTAGATGAGAATAAAAAGCCAATAGAGCGATGAATTTAAAAAACCAGTTATCAAATTGATAACTGGCTTTTTATTATTCTTCTGATCGAGTCATTCCTGTATACATTAGGATTAATCTCAATAGTTCTAATACCGCTACTGCAGCTGCTGCAACGTATGTTAATGCCGCTGCATTCAAAACCTTTTTAGTTTCACGCTCTTCATCGTTTCGGATAACTCCTGCTGATACAATTTCATTCATTGCTCTCGATGAAGCATTGAATTCAACTGGTAGAGTTACAAGCTGGAATAATACTGCTGCAGCCATAAAGATAATTCCGTATAGCATTAAGCTTGGTATAGTAAAAATCATACCTGCTATAATTAAAATCCATGAAAAGTTTGAGCCAATGTTCGCTACCGGTACTAGTGCATGGCGGAAGCGAAGGAAAGCGTAGTTTTGTTGATCTTGAATTGCGTGTCCAACCTCATGGGCTGCAACTGCCGCACCCGCAATTGAATTCCCATAGTAATTGTTTGTTGATAGTCGAACGACTTTGGATCTTGGGTCATAATGGTCTGATAGTACACCAGGTGTTTCTTCGATTCTCACATCATATAGTCCATTTTGATCGAGTATTCTTCTTGCTACGTCTGCACCTGTCATTCCAGATGACGATGGGATTTGTGAATACTTCTTATATGCGCTTTTTACTTTTATTTGCGCATAAATTGGAATGATAATGATTAAAGCAAAATAAACAAAAATCATTTTTTTTCCTCCATACTTATAGTATAGTTTAATTTTAATTTGAGTAGGACCCAAAGTCAATTGACTTGCTTACAAAATTTAATCTCCTAAAAAACAAACAGCGGGTTATCTCCCACTGTTATCGCTGATCATAATCTCTTTGTTTTTGTCGCTTTTGTTTATCACCTTTATATTTTTTCCAACCAACATAAATTAATGTGAGAATAATGGCACCACCTGTTGATATCATTACCCAGATAAGTGATGGATCGGCTTCGTCCTCTTTCATGCGTTCAAATAAATTCTTCAGATCCATTTCCATTTGTTCAAGTTGCTGGATTCTTGTAGACGACTTAAGTTCTTCATTTCGGTACGTATCTAAAAATGCGATATGAGAATCAATTTTTTGAACATCCTCTGGCGTAATATCAACCGTAATACTCGGATGGATCATATCATATTTTGATAGAAAAATTGTTAGTTGATGATTAAAGTTTTCAGTATCTCCTTCTTCAACAGTTTCCTTCATTTGCCCAAAGGTCGTCATAATGGAATCTTCCATTTCAGTCCACATCGGCTGATGCTCTGATCTCATTGCATCAATTACCAAGCGGAATTGTGTAACAAGATTAATCCTTTCCTCAAAACTGAGTGAAGTTGAATTTACAGCTTCAAATGCTGAATTATGGGTCATTGTAATAATTCGAAGGTCATCCATTGAAAATGATTGTTCACGCTGATTCATTCGTAAAAATTCATTTGAAAAATGTGTTAATAATTGCTTGGCATCCTTGTATCTTTCTTGCTTCACCATTTGCAGTGCCTGATCTGAGATTTGATCGAGCTTATCCCAATTTTCTTCGTTGGAGGTGGCGTTTATGGATATAGGATTAATCATAACTATAAAGCAAATAATACATATAATTCGAAAAATTTTCATACTTGTCCCTCCTCAAACATCTAGTAAAATGTATGATAGATTGGACAAGAGTAGACCACTAATTTTACTTTATTCATCAATAGTTACGAACTTCTGGTGAATAAAGTAAAAAGCCTCCGGCAAAATACACCAAGGTGTATTTGATTAGTTTAACTCTAATTGATAACGCTCTTTTTTTATACAAAGCATATAGGTAATTAAAATTGACACCATACTTAACCAAAATGTGAAGTAGCCGATTTGAGGGATATATTGATCCAACACACTATACCTTGGCATCATGAAGAAAACATAATCAATTACATCATTATGTAAGGTCCATATAGCTGCAATTACTAAATGAACCGGCTTTATTCGATAATACGGAGCATATAATAGCCCTTGAATTGCCATTCCTAGGTGAGAAAAAATAAGCATATACCCATATATATTTAGGCCGTCCACAAAATAAGTAAGAATATTCATGACTACTGCCCAGATTCCATATTTAAAAAGGGTAACAATTGCTAACGCTTCAATAAGCGGCCAATTCTTCCTCAGTAAAAACGCGATTAACACAAAACAAAAAAACAAACTTGCTGTAGGGCTATCTGGAACAAAAATTAAAAATTTTGGAGGTGTGATGTCTAGTTGACTCTCATACCAGATATACCCATAAATCGTACCGGGTATGTTTATAAGTAAAAGAATCCAAAGCACCCAGCGCTGCCCCATTAAATATGTAATCCACTTCATCTTTGTACCAACTTTCCTATTTACTTATCTCAAGATTCTCTTAAAAACAGTCTCTTTGTCAAGTTAAAAAAGGTTATTTTAGCATAAAAAAAAGCTGACTGTAAAAGTCAGCTTTTTTTATTATTTAGAAGTTACACCTGAAATAAATTCAGCTAGCTTCTGTAATTCTTCATCAGTTCCTTCAAAGATACCTGCAGGCATTGCACCTTGACCATTTTTCGCGATGTCTGCGATTTCTTCAGGAGATAATCCGTTATCAACTAACGCCTTACCTGCTGGTCCACCTTCAAGGTTACCACCGTGACATCCGATACAACCTTTGTCTTGGTATAGTAAGTACCCTTCAGATTCCTTATCTATCTCAGCCTCTGCTACAATTTTAGCAGATTCTGCTCTTGCCTCCCAGTCTACTTGAGAAGCTGATTCCCATGTTAAGTAAGCAGTTGCAGCAAATGCTAAAAGCATCATACCTGTAGCAATTGGGCGTTTAGATGGTCTACGTTCTGGACCACGATCTAAGAATGGAGCTAGTAAAAGTGCTCCAAACGCAAGTCCCGGAATAACGAGTGTACCAATAATGTTATAATCACCTGATGCATACGTGTACTTAATCAATTGATACATGAATAAGAAATACCAGTCTGGTAATGGAATATACCCTGCCGCAGTCGGGTCAGCGACTTTTTCCAATGGTGACGGGTGTGCTGCTGTTAAGCAAAGAAAAGCTACTAAGAAAACAGAACCAACTAACCATTCTTTTAATAGGAAGTTTGGCCAGAACGCTTCTGTTTTTCCTGGATACTCAGAGTAATCCTTAGGAATATGCTTTTTATTACTAACAGGAACACGTGAGTCCCCAACAAATTTCATTCCTTTTCCGCGATGCATAATCAGTCCCCCTCCTTTTTAGAGAATTTACATTACATTCAAAAGAGTTTGTCTTGTTTTCATAATACAATCGAGCAAGCTCGAAAAATTATTAGTTCATATCAATCCATTTTCATACTACACACTTTACACTTCAAGTATGAAGTTAAATTCAATCCTACAATGGACCAGAAATACCTTGACGACGAATCATGATAAAGTGAGCAGCTAATAAACCGAATAATGCTGCTGGTAAGAAGAATACATGAATAGCAAAGAAACGTGTCAAAGTCTGTGCCCCAACAATTTCAGGGTGTCCCGCAATTAGAGTCTTTAAGTAAGGCCCTATGAGTGGAACTGATTCAACAATTTGGATTGTAACTTTTGTTGCAAATAACGCTTTCATATCCCAAGGTAATAGGTAACCTGTTAAACCAAGTGCTAACATGACAAAGAAAATTAATACTCCCACGATCCAGTTAAGCTCACGAGGTTTTTTATAAGCACCTTGGAAAAATACACGAAGGGTATGTAGGAACATCATGACGATAACCAAACTAGCTCCCCAGTGATGCATTCCGCGAACGATCTGTCCAAATGCTACTTCGTTTTGTAAGTAATAAACAGAATTCCATGCATTAATGATATCTGGTACATAGTACATCGTTAAAAACATACCAGATAATACTTGGATGACGACGATAAAGAATGTTAGTCCTCCAAAGCAATAAACAAACGCACTAAAGTGATGCGCTGGGTTTACGTGCTCAGGAACTTCATGGTCTGCAATATCTGCCCATAGAGGAGTAATATCAAGTCGTTCGTCAACCCAATCAAAAATCTTATTTAACATTGATTACTTGCCTCCTCCAGGATTTGGTTTTGCTTTTCCTAAATATAGATAACCATCTTTTACTTCACTGTCAAATACATCTAATGGGCCCATTGGTGGTGTACCTGGCACGTTGATACCATCCTTTTCATATAAACCATAATGACAAGGACAGAAGAAACGGTCTGGGTTAGCTGGATCTTCACCCCAAGAAACCGCACACCCCAAGTGCTTACATACCGGTGACAATGCAATAATGTCGCCGTTATCTTTCTTATAAACCCATGCTGAATTTGGAACCTCTGATTCATACCATCCATCAACTTGATTAATTTTAAAATCAAATTTTTGAGGTTCAGTTGTAATCTTATCAACACTTACCACTTGTACCATGTCGTGTTCAGCTTCCGGCTGAAGTAATGGGTCAATTGCAAAGCGAACCATTGGCATTAACATCCCAGCTGCCATGAATCCACCTACACCTGTTAGAGTATAGTTTAGAAATTGACGTCTTGAAACCCGTTGTTTATTCTCGCTCATTTTTTTCCCCCCTCTATGCTAAGCTAAGTCCACTCCGGACATAATTGTACACATTTAAAACTAGGACATTCTCATGATATATCAATATTTGGTACAGGTCAATAATAGGATTTACCGAAACAATGGCAACTATGTGACTTTCTTAGGAAAAGTAAGGAATTTTTCAATATTATTGCTAAATAATGTTGAATTATTTTTGCCAGATGTTTGTAAATAATGTGACCAGTTGTTTCATTTGATCTTGAAGCATTGTTTGCTTATATTTTTCTTCAACATATTCAAGTGGTAAAGTAGGAAGCCAAATTAGGGATCCATTTAAATCGGATTCTACCTGTTTCCAGCTGCTATCAGACGTGATAAATATCGTATGCTTCATACCACTACTATTTAGATCGCTTGTCCATTGATTTAATCGAGCCTTTGCCATTTCAAGTTCTTCACCATTTGAATACGTGAACGCAGGAAATAAGATAATTCTTCCTTTAAATTGACGTTCCACTTCATTTGAAAGAATGGTAATAAACTCCCCCATTGAAACAGTGTTCTTTAAGTTTCCTTCAAGCGAGACAGGAATGAGTGGAATGACAGCTGTATCAACATATTCCTTTGCTTGAATATAGACATCCATATCCTTGGTTACCCATTTCATTATGTATGCTTCCTTTCTCAATTACGTTATGAAGTAATGGTAAACTCCTAAACTACCATACCATATTCTGGACAAATAAAAAAGACTGACACACTTTGTCAGCCCAAATGTTACACAACCCTCTATAATTGTTTTAGTTGTTCAGTTAGCCTTTTAAACTCTGTCTTATCCTGTTTGTCAAGTGCCTCATCAATCCTCTTTAACAGATGTTCTTTTTGAAACATATGAATGGATTCCTCAAGAAATTTTTTCGCCAGTTCTTTATCCTGTTCGTTCACTTGAAGATGTTTCGGCATATATGGATTCTCTTCAAGTACAGCCACATAATTCGGAGAATGGAAGGAGGATCTGAAATTTAATTGAATATAAATTTCTTCTTCCCTATTTAGTCGAATATCATGAAATGACTTTTCAGCATCCGTGGTCATGACATTTTCCTTATAAAAACGGAAGGGTACATCATCAACACAATGAGTCGACATAATGATTCCTCGAGGGCAGTATTGGGCTTGCTCGACAAAGTGGACATTTTTCATGAGTTGGTCATGGCTCATTAAATAATTTAAAATCCAAACACACTCTCTTCTCTTTAGCTGATAATTATTCAGAAACCAGCGAATGAAGTCTTTTTTCTCGTTGACAGATACAGGGGTAGTCATCGCATGCTTCCCTCCTCTGCTAGTATGGAGTAATTTTAATGTTATACTTCAACATTGACATCAAAATATCCTTCAAAAGGATGGTAAAAACAATAGAACTTTAAGCTTATTCCAGTTCGGATATTAATTCTTCAACCTCGTACTTCATTGGGTCAAGCTTAAGAAGTTCCTTAAATACTTCGATTGCCTCTTCCCGTTTTCCGTCCTCCAATAAAAAATATCCAAACTCTTCTAAAAACTCTGGAGTTTCTTTAAAAGAAGTATATGCATGACGGTAATGGTTTAATGCATCCGAATATTGTTCTAGTTTATTTTTTGCAAACCCGAGGTCCCACTCAAATTGTTCATCATATTCGCCATAACTCATGACATTATCGAGGCATTCCACAACATCCTCGAATCTTTCTTCGCGCAAGAGGAACTTTGAAAGTTGTAAAGTTGCTTCCACATATCCTGGATCAATTCCAACTGCAGCACGTAGGTACTTCTCTGTATTTTCTTTATCGCCAAGCAGCATAGATATTTTTCCTGCATAAAATGTAAGTTCTTTATTTAATGACTCCACTTCAAGGCCCTCTATGAGAATCTGAAAGCTTTCCGTGAAGCTCCCTTCTTCTTCATATGCTTTAGCAAGGTATAAATAAAGTGAACCATAGTCCGGGTCTAGCTCTTTTAGTCTAGAAAGAATCTGGATAGCCTTTTTATAGTATTTTGCCTGAAAAGCAGTAACGCCGAAACCAAATAAAGTATTACTGTCTTCTTGCTTTTTTATTGCTTCTTCATAATACGGAAGAGCTTCTTCAAACTTGCCTGTTGTACTATAGCTTTCCGCGATTCTTGCGTTAACATTTACACCAGCAATTTCGTCATTATTCTGTAAAACCTTCACATAATAAGGAATACTTTTGTTGTATTCGCCGTGAGTTAAATACAATTCAGCTAATGCAAAATCAATGATAGGCTCATCGTCTGATTTTTCCTTAGCTAACAATAGCTTTTGCTCACTCACTTCGTGTAAACCCTGCATTTGAAACAAGTCAGCCTGCAAAACAAGGGATTCCAAGTATACTGGATCATCTTCTGAAATTTGCTCGAGAATTTCAATTGATTCCTCTTCCATATCTAAATCAATCATGATTTCCGCTAAAAATACAAAGAGCTCACCTTCATCAGGATATCTTGCGATTAGTTCCTCAACGATTTCTTTGGCTTCTTCAACAAAACCCCATTTATAGTAACTTTGTGCAATAGTGTATTTATCATCATCATTTGAGTACTCTCTTAGCTTCTTTAAAGCTTTGAGGCCTTCTTCAACATTACCATCTTCAACTAACTGAATTGCATTCTCTAATTTATTCATGAAATCATTAACTCCTCTTACCTATCTCTCTTTCACCAATACATCTGTATCATACGAAGATGCAAAGAAGCCAGGTTTTTTTACTATACATTCATTACCATAGCCGGAACGAAAGTATACATTTGCATCTACTTTTGTAAAATTACCTTTATGCATGGTGAGTGTGGGTATAAGATTATGATAATCGAGAGTTGGCTTTTCATCAACTGAATAGCCTATTGAATCATGCTCATATAAATTATAATCAAGTTCTCCACCTACACGTATATCCCCTTTATCTGGGTAAATTCCAACTTTTTTTAACATATCAAAGGACAATGGTTCATTCTCAGTCGGACAATCCGGAATTGTTGGAATTCGATTTTCTTCAGTAATAACCCTCCAGATCTCTTCCTTTCGATTACTATTAAAAATCGTCTTCTCTTTCAAATTCCATTCAGGGATGATTGGAATTTGAAAGGAGTGGTACGATTCCCTAATCCATCCCCATGGTACCTTGTATAGATCGTCCGCTTTTTCAATAGTGACAATGATGACTGGAATTTTTTTTCGCCTGCAGGCTACAATGATAGATGGCGTTAAAGCTTCAAGGGGAATACGAATCCCTAAATAATAATCAATTGGACTATTCAACAGGAAATGCCTAGTATTCTTTAGAGAATTGGCCAGTTCGCGCTCGCTCTTTACGTCACTTATGACTAGTAATGTTGTACAACCTTTTCTTAAGTATTTTTCTGTCACTTCCATTTTAAAGGATTGAAATGAAAGCCCTTTCGAAAAGGAGTAGTTAATCATAACATGACCGGGTGTTAATAAGTATTGTGATAAATTTGTCTTCATGAAAGAGAGTCTTTTGAGGTTTTCATTCATATAATCAACGCGTTGATTTTTTATAAGAATTGAGCATGTTATAACCCTATTGTCTTTTAAAACATTCGCTTTTTCTAATATATATGGCATCAAACCTCCCCCTTCGCAAAACTTAGTCTTAAGACAAGCTATGCAAAAAGTGATGGATGTATGTTAATTTTAGTTCTTAATAAAACAGAAAACCCATGGAAATTTAGTTTTCCACGGGTTTTCATGCTTAACCTTCCTTTATTAATAAATCAAGATGTTCAAAAAAGCTTGGATACGAAACTTTAATGGAAGCATAATCTTCAAGAGTCACATCATCGCCCGCAATACATGCTGCAACAGCTAACATCATGCCAATTCTGTGGTCTCCATGACTATGAACTTGTCCACCCGTTAATTGTTTCTTCTCACCTGAAATAATCATTCCATCGTCTGTTGGTTCAATTGAAGCTCCAAGTTTGGAAAGTTCGCCGACAACTGTATCAATTCGGTTGGTTTCCTTTACCTTAAGCTCCTCGGCATCTTTAATAATTGTATTACCTTCAGCCTGTGTTGCCAAAAGCGCAATGACTGGTATCTCATCAATTAATCGTGGAATCAGGTCACCAGCTATTTCAATCCCTCTTAATTCAGATGTTTGAATTGTTAAATCAGCAATAGGTTCGTTATTTTCCACTCTCTCATTCTCGATTTCTAGACGCGCTCCCATTTTAATAAGCACATCTATTATTCCTGTCCTGGTTGGATTCATTCCAACATTTTTCAATGTAATTCGACTGTTAGGTACAATTGCCCCTGCAACCAGGAAAAATGCTGCAGACGAAATATCCCCAGGAACCTGAATAATTGTCCCTTTAAGCTTCTGTCCGCCTTTTACTTTAACAGTCAGACCTTCTTCTTCAACTTCGCAGCCATAGGCACGCAGCATACGTTCAGTATGGTCTCTTGATTTATGCGGCTCTGTAACAGATGTAGTCCCTTTTGCATTTAAACCCGCTAGAAGGATTGAGGATTTTACTTGTGCACTTGCAACAGGAGAAACATACTCAATTCCCTGTAATTCGCCACCTCGAATTGAGAGTGGAGTAAAATTCCCATCTTCTCTTCCATCAATTTTTGCTCCCATTTGCCTTAATGGTGCTGTTACCCGTTTCATTGGCCTTTTTGCAATTGACTCGTCCCCAATCACACATGTATGAATTGGTATACCGGAAAGAAGTCCGACCATTAGTCTTGTAGTTGTTCCAGAATTTCCTGTATCTAGTACTACATCTGGTTCACGTAACCCTTCAAAACCTACTCCTTCAATTTCTACATGGTCCTTATCCTGAGTAATTTTCACACCAAGTTTTTGAAAACAACTAATAGTACTTAAGCAGTCTTCCCCAAGTAAAAAATTATCCACAATTGTTTTCCCTTCTGCAATTGCCCCAAGCATAATAGAGCGATGGGAGATGGATTTATCACCGGGAATATTAATTGAACCATTAAGACCTTTAATATTTGTACGCAGTTTTATTGAATCCATATTACCACTCCTAATCAAATACCCCTCTGTATATTTTAAAAGCTATCCATTAAATGTTTCATAACTTGTCTTGCTTTCGATACATAACTTAGCTTTGGCACGATCCTCGTCACTTTGGAAGCTGATACGTAAAACACCGTAGATTTCTTCTCTTGTCTCAATAATTCTGATATTCGTGATACTAATTCTTTCTTGGGCAAGAAGACCTGTGATTTCCGAAACGACACCAGGATAATCCGGAATATCAACATATAAATCATAGAATGAAGGTATTGCACCTTTTGTACGAGTAGGAAGTCCATCGCGAAAGTTTTTGGCATCCATAAAATAATTATAAATATCATCGCCATTTCCACTTGCCACAAACTTTCGGATTTGTTCCATCTCATCAATCCAATTTTCAAACAAATCTAGTAATACATTTCGATTATGTAATAAAATATCACGCCACATGGACGGATTACTAGATGCGATTCTAGTAATATCTCGAAAACCCCCTGCTGCTAATGGTCGAACCAGTTCATTTTTCTGATCATATTTTAGAGCTTGATGTACAAGGCTGGCTGCAACAATATGTGGAAAATGACTGATTACACCCGCAACGCGGTCATGCTCCTCAGGACTCATAATAACAAAATTCGCTTTTGTTCCCTTTAATAATGCTTGAAGTTGCTCTACCCCAAGTTTACTAGAAGGCGATTCGTTGTGTGGTGTAAAAATATAAAAAGCATTCTCGAACAAATGTTCCTTCGCAGCAACCACACCACTTTTATGAGAACCAGCCATTGGATGGCCGCCGATAAAAGTTACACCAATTTCCCCAAATATGGAATCTGCTGTCTGAACAATTTCCTGTTTTGTACTCCCCACATCAGAAACGATCACTTCTTCTTTTAGCTCATATGAGCTGAGCTCATGAATAATGTCAATCGTCTGTTTTACTGGAACCGAAATAAAAATATAATCACATGTGTGTACAACATCCTCTAAATTAAATACAACTTCATCAATCACTTGTAACGTTTTTGCTAACAGTGATGATTCTGTATTGCTATCAAAACCATAAATTGTAGCATAAGGATGTTCCTTCTTTATTGCAAGAGCAATAGAACCCCCAATTAAACCAAGTCCAATTACTAATATATTTTTTCCCATCTCATCACCACCGATTATAGAAACACTAATGGGGGTTACATTGAACCCCCACAGTTTTACTTCTCTTGATTTGCTAGCATCTCTGAAAGTATCGCTATAAGTTCACTGTTTTGTTCCTCAGTGCCAACAGTAATTCGAAGGCTAGTTGGAAAGCCCAAAGCATTTCCTGAGCGAACAATGAAGCCTCGCTCCAATAAATAGCGAAACACATCATCACCAGGTTGCTTAAAATCAATCAAAATAAAATTACCAAACGATGGATAATAAGATAATTGATTTTCCTCACAGAAACTATAATACTGTTGCAAGCCTTGCTTATTTTTCTCAACATAGGAAGCGATGAAGTCTTGATCCTCTATTGCAGCGGCCGCTGCTATTTGAGCTACTCGGTTTGAATTGAACGGCTGACGGACAGGCTCAATTTTATTGATGAAATCACTATTTCCAATTGCATAGCCAACGCGTAGTCCACCAAGGCCATAAGCCTTTGAAAAAGTCCTTAAAACAAGTAGATTGGGATAATCATTTAGAAGCGCAACTGTATTTGGATAATCTATTTCATTTGCTGCAAATTCATAATAAGCTTCATCCATTACAATTAGGACATCCTTTGGAACTTCCTTCAAGAAATGATGAAGTTTTTCTGAGTTCACATACACTCCTGATGGGTTGTTTGGAGAGCAAACCCAGACAATTTCAGTATTCGCGTCGATTTGCTTGAGCATTCCATTAAGATCATGATGACCATCAATTAACTCAACCTCACGTACTTCTGCCCCTTCAATAATGGCATTATGCTTGTACTGCGAAAAGGACGGATTGGCCATAACTGTATTTTTGCCAGGTGCAAGCAATGCAGCTGAAATAATGTGAATGACATCGTCAGACCCATTTCCAAAAAGAAGTTGTGAACCATCAACACCTAAGTGCTTTGCAAGCTTTTCCCTTAGCTCCGTTGCATAGCCATCAGGGTAAATCGCAAATGAGTCCAAACTGTTTTTAACTGCTTCTTTTACTTTTGCTGAGCATCCATAAGGATTTTCATTTGAAGCTAATTTCACAATCTTTTCTAAACCGTATTCTCTTTTTACCTCTTCAATTGGTTTTCCTGGTTGATATGGTTTTAAATCTAATAACTGTTCCTTGATATTCATCTGAAGCTACACCTCTTATCATATTCAAATGCGCTCTTGGCGTATTTTGCGCCAGATTTTTAGGCCCACAGGAAGTGGGTCATGAAGACGTTGCCACAGGATGTGGCGTTCTTAGTCTTTGATCTAGGATCGAAAAATTTCCTTTGAAAAATCGTGGCATCCGCCGGAGGCTTTAACTTTATTCAGTCTTCTGCTGAATAAAGTTAATGGGATGCAATACATCATCTACAAAAATTTTAAAATGGGATAAGGCGGTAGCTCTTGTTTCTTCATTCACTAATTCTGGTAGATACTCTTCAATCTTTTGGATAAGGGCACTTCCCATGATCACCCCATCACAATGATCTTTAAGTGCTTCTACTTGAGAAGAATTAGAAATACCAAACCCAACTGCTACAGGAATATTGCTATAGCGTTTTACCTCTTGTAAAAATGAGTATACCTCATTATTAAGCGAATTTCGAACACCTGTTACACCAAGGGATGAAACACAATATAAAAATCCTTGTGCATTTGTAGCGATCTTTTCAATTCGACTTGAAGAAGTTGGCGCAACTAAAGAGATAAATTTTAACCCTTCACTTTCACATTTTCTTCTGAGGTCTTCACTTTCTTCAAAAGGAAGGTCGGGAACAAGTAGTCCGTCAATACCATTTTGTTGCGCTAAAGCAAAAAAGCTTTCTTCTCCTAATTGTAGCACAGGATTGTAATAGGTAAAGATAATTACTGGAATTTTTAGACCTTTTTTTCTCATAACCGAAACAAGTTTCATTGAGTTTTCTAATGTAACACCATTTTTAAGTGCACGCCCAGATGCTCTTTGAATAACAGGACCATCTGCTAATGGATCTGAATATGGTATCCCTAATTCTATGATTGAAGCACCAGACTCCTGTAATGTAAGTGCAATTTCAACTGTCACATCGGGATGAGGATCCCCTGCCACGATAAATGGGATAAATAATTTTTCAGCCTTGGGTAACCGGTTCGTAAAGGTTGTGTTCATTTTTAGCTCCCCTTTCTTCTAAATATGTCATTAGTGAGTGAACATCTTTGTCTCCTCGTCCGGATAAACAAACTAAGATCGATTCTTCTGGTGACATTTCTTTTGCCAACTGGATTGCTTTGGCCATTGCATGTGCGGATTCAATAGCTGGGATAATTCCTTCAACACGAGTAAGTAATTGCAATGCATCGAGAGCTTCTTGATCGGTTACACTTTCATATTTCACTCTTCCACTGCTTGCAAGATATGCATGTTCAGGGCCAACACCAGGGTAATCCAACCCAGCAGATATAGAATATGGTTCTGTAATTTGACCGTTCTCGTCTTGAAGAAGGTACGTTAGCGACCCGTGAATGATACCTTTTGTTCCTTTCGTAATTGTGGCTGCATGTAACATTGTATCGACACCTTTTCCAGCTGCTTCAGCACCGACCAAACGCACATCATCATTTAGAAACGGATAGAACATCCCGATCGCATTACTTCCGCCACCTACACAGGCAACGACTGTTGAAGGCAATTGATTTTCGCGTTTTAAAAACTGTTCTCTTGCTTCGTCACCGATAATTCGTTGGAAATCACGGACCATTTTTGGATAAGGATGTGGACCTACTACTGAGCCAATCATATAGTAGTGATCATCACAATTTTGTACCCAATAACGGATTGCTTCATTCGTTGCATCCTTTAATGTTTGATTCCCACTTGTGGCTGGAATGACCTCAGCACCTAAAAGTCTCATTCGAAACACATTTAGCTTTTGCCTTTCAATATCCTCTACACCCATAAAAACCTTACATTCTAATCCAAATTTAGCGGCTACTGTAGCAGCTGCTACACCATGTTGGCCAGCTCCTGTTTCAGCTATTATTTTTTTCTTCCCCATTCTTTTTGCTAATAGCGCTTGACCAATCGCATTGTTGATTTTGTGTGCGCCAGTATGATTTAAATCCTCACGCTTTAAATAGATTTTCGCCCCACCTAGTTCTTTCGTTAACTGATCAGCATATGTAAGTGCTGTAGGTCGACCTGAATATTCTTTTAAAATACGAATATATTCGTTACGAAATTCTTCATCTTGAAATGCCTCGTCTAATGCCCTTTCGATTTCTTCTAATGGCATCATTAATGTTTCAGGTACAAATTTTCCACCAAAGTCTCCGAATCTACCATTTTCATTTGGTACGTTCTTCAAATTTATCCACCCATTTCTCAATAGTTTGTATGATAGTTTGATCTTTCTTACCTGCATATTCAATCCCGCTCGAGATATCAAACCCGTCGATCTTATAGGTTAGTAGGCTTTCAATATTTTCAGGGCCTATTCCACCTGCGATGAAACAAGGAACCCTTTGTCGACTTGCTTCTTGTTGATAGATAGGAATTGACTGCCAATCAAATGAGATACCAGAGCCACCCCAAACATTTGCAATCTTTGTATCAACAACATAACCATCGGCTACATCAGCAAACTCCTCCATCGTTCTAAGAGCTTGTTCATCATGATGGATTACCTTCCATACATTAATCCCTGTCTTCTTTTTTAGTTGTTTAATAAAATCAACTGACTCTGAACCATGACATTGGATAACGGATAAAGGTACATTTTCCAATACAGTCTCTATCTCTTCCAAGTCTGCATTAACAAAGATCCCAACGGTTTGTTTATCCTGCAGATCAATTTCTTGTAACCATTGTTCCACTTCAATAGGATTTACTTTTCGCTTACTGGATGCGAAAATAAAGCCGATAAAATCGGCATTGCTTTTAGCAACCACTTGTAAGTCCTCAAATGATTTATTTCCACAATATTTAATAAGCGGACGTTGCATGAGGGACCTCTCCAAACATTTGCTTAATCCCAATTCCTGGGGACTCTGCTCGCATAAATGCTTCTCCGATAAGTGCTGCCTTTGCTCCATATTTCATAATGGACTTAATATCCTGTGGAGTGTGGATTCCACTTTCACTGACAATAAGACTATCTACTGGAGCATCTTTTGCGATTTCCTCTGTGTGTGTAATCGAAGTTTCAAATACTTTCAAATTCCGATTATTAATACCAAGGATTTTAGGTGTAAAAATGCTACAAACCTGCTCTAGCGTTTCCCTAGAATGGACTTCAACAAGACACTCTAAGCCTTTTTCATATGCCTCACAATAGTATTCATGTAATTGATTGGGCTCCAGTGCTTCGCCAATTAATAAAATAGCATCTGCACCGATTTTTTCACTTTGTTTTATCTGCTTTGCATCAACGATAAAATCCTTTCGAAGAACAGGAATATTTACATTTTTCTTAATATCCATTAAATATTCAATTGAACCCTGAAAAAATGGTTCATCTGTTAATACTGAAATAGCATCCGCTTTTGCTGCTTCATATTCTGTTCCAATCTTGACTGGATGAAAATCTTCTCGGATCACGCCCTTTGAAGGTGATGCTTTTTTCACCTCAGCAATGATACCAAGGGATCGATTAGGATTAGAGAGTGCTTCATATAGAGAAATTCGTTTAACAGCACTGTCAATCTCAGGATATTTAATGTTTTTAACTTCTATTTTTTTCTGTTCAAGAATTTTGTTTAGCAAAATACTCCACCTCACGATTTCTTAGCTGTTCAAATTGGTTCCTTGCTATTCCCATTACAAGAGCCTCTCTTGCCATTTCAACACCTTCACGAATACTGTTCGCTTTTCCTGAGATGTAAATAGCTGCACCAGCATTTAATAAAACAATATTCGTTGCACTTTGATTGGCTCTTCCATACAAAACATCCCGCAGAAGGTTTGCGCTCTCAACCACGGAAGATACTTGAATGTCCTTCATATTTCCACGGGGAAGGTCGACATCTTCAGGTGAGAGAACAAATCTTGTAATCTCTCCGTCTTTAAGTTCCACAATATCTGTTTCAGTTGTAATACTGCATTCATCAAGTCCATCACGTCCTGAAACAAATAAAATATGCTCAGAACCGAGTTTCTGAAGGGCATATGCCATTTTTTCAGCGTACTCTGTTGAGTACACACCTAGCACTTGCCTTTTACATCTGGCTGGGTTTGCCATCGGCCCTAATAGGTTAAAAATTGTTCGAAATCCAATTTCCTGTCTTGGAGTGACGGCATGCTTCATCGCAGCATGATAGATAGGTGCAAATAAAAAGCTCATATTTCGTTTATTTAATGCATCTTTCGCTTCTTCTTTGGTTGATTGAATCTCAACACCTAAATATTCTAAAACATCCGCACTACCACTTTTTGATGACACTGCTCGATTTCCGTGCTTTGCAACTTTTATTCCTATGGAAGATACAATAATTGCAGCTGCAGTTGAAATATTAAATGTAGAAGCACCATCCCCACCTGTCCCACAAGTGTCTATTACTTGATCACTTTCATAATCGAGCTGCATCATATGCTCCCTCATCGCTCTTGCAAAGCCAGTAATTTCATCGACTGTTTCGCCACGAAAACGAAGGATTGAAAGTAAACTCGCAATTTGGCTTGCAGTTGCATCACCAGACATAATCACGTCCATCACTCGATAGCTTTCTTCTTCTGTTAATACCTCGCCAGTAATACATTTATTTAAAAGTTGTTTAAACATGAATATCCTCCTTATCGAATGCTTCTTCTGCTAATTGGATTGTTTGAATTAAGGCACTTGCTTTATTTACAGTTTCCATCCATTCGTGTTCTGGAACTGAATCGGCAACGATTCCTGCTCCCGCCTGAACGTAAGCAATACCATCTTTTATAATCGCCGTCCGAATTGTAATACAGGAATCTATATTTCCATCAAAGCCTATATAAGCAATTGTGCCAGCATATAAGTTTCGAGCCATAGGTTCCAGCTCTGAGATAATTTGCATTGCTCGAATTTTAGGTGCTCCAGATACAGTACCTGCTGGGAAAGCTGCTTGTAACGCATCTAATGGATCAATTTTCTCATCTAATTCACCTGTGACCTTTGAGATAATGTGCATCACATGTGAAAATCGACCAATTTCCATTAATACAGGAGTTTTAACAGAACCAAATGTAGATACCCTGCCAATATCATTACGTGCTAAATCGACTAGCATATAATGCTCTGCCATCTCTTTTTCATCCTGAAGCAATTCCGATGCAAGTGCTTCATCTTCTTCTTTCGTCTTCCCTCTACGTCTTGTACCTGCAATTGGATGAATCTCAAGATGTTTATTATGAACTTTGATTAAACGCTCTGGTGAGCTTCCTACGATTTCAATATCATTAATCTTGATATAAAACAAATATGGTGAGGGGTTTACCATTCGTAAGATTCGGTATAGCTGAAATCCACTTACTGAGACCGGAATTTCAAAGCGTTGTGATAAAACCGCCTGAAAAATATCTCCATCCGTGATATAGTCCTTTATTTTAACAACAGCATCTAGAAAATCCTGTTTTTCGAAGTTCGTTTTTATATCTCTTACATTCGGTATTTCATGTAATTTTGGTAGTAATAACATTTCACTTTGTTCTTTGTTTTGAACAATACGGGACAAATACATGTTGATTTTTGAGCGAGCATGTTCGAAAACAGCTTTTTGAATCCGCTCATCTTCACCACCATTTAATCGAACAAAATGAACGACAATTAACTCGCGTGAATGATGGTCTAACGCTAAAATCGTTTCACAAAAGAAAAATTGATAGCGTTCCATGTTTAAATCATTGTTTGAGTGCTCATCTACCTTTTCAAAAGTAGAAATTGCATCATACCCAATATACCCAACTGCCCCTCCATAAAAGGGGATTTCGATATCCAGCGGCTTTAAGGCAAGGTAATCCTTAATCCAGTTGAATGCATCCTTCATCGTTGGTTTCTTCACTAAGCTTTGCTGGTTTTCATTTTTCACGTAATAGTGACCTTTATTTTCATCCATAAACAGGAATGGCTTTAAGCCAATAAATGAATACCTAGACCACTCGGATTCGTGATCCTTACTTTCAAGCAGAAAAGATGCTTCATTTTCTAGGTTTTGAAAAATTTGAATGGGTGTCAACGTATCCACTAAGAAACGTTTGACAATCGGAATTGTCCGATATTGTTTTGCATCGGACGCAAACGAGGAAAAATCATACGTATTCATTCAGCTCACTCCTCCATAAAATATGGAGAATGAGGATTTAGGAGGTATTTGAAGATTGGAATCGCTTTTTTATAAAAAAAACGATAAAAATAAACAACCCAAAGACACATTGGTATCTTTGGGTAGAAGTAACATAACTAAACTCTGCTAACCTCGGCTAAACTCTCTCATTCTCATCTACCCTAAACTCAACTCTAAACTTCTCAGAAAACTTACTAAACTCTAACTTTATCAAATATTGTAACTAAACTTATCATATACATCTTCAATTTGTCAATGTATAGTTTTATTTACCTTGTACGGTTGAAAGGTCTGGTCTTAAGACAATCGCTCCATTTTGGTATACATGATTGATTTCTTCTTGTTTTGCAGTTGTATTCACAGTCATTAATATGCGTATACACAATGGCAATGAACCCGGTACAGGGATTTCTCTCATACTCATTACTGGAACAAATGTCCATCCATCAATTTGTCTTGCCGCTGCAGCAGGAAAAGCTGCATCAATATCATCGGTGACTGAAAATACAATTTGTGCCACATCTGCAGCTTCAATGTGGTTTTCAATGATCATGTCACGCAGTAGCTGTTCAGTAGCTGTTAATATTTCTTGTCTATTATTTTCTTTTATAGTGGTGGCGCCACGTATTCCCCTTATCATTTACACTCCTCCTTTTTGCATAAGACATCTTATCTTAAATAAAATCCTTTAAGAAACGGAGTAGATGCTCATCTTCTATATCTTGAATAACAGTTTCCCCAATATTTTTTAACAAGACCATTTTTACTTTTCCTGAGGTAGCTTTTTTATCATGCTTCATTCGTTCAAGTAATTTATCAACTTCTAAATGTTCAGGAATGCTGGTTGGGAACCCAAATAAGCTAAACCATTCCTTTATTTTTTCAGATGATAGATTACTATTAAAGATTTTTTCGCTTACCTTTAATGCAAAAATCATCCCAATTGCAACGCCATCTCCATGGGTAATCTTTCCATAACCAGATTCAGCTTCAATAGCATGACCTAAGGTATGCCCAAAGTTTAAGATGGCACGCAGTCCTTTTTCTTGTTCGTCCTCCGAAACAACTTTTGCCTTTACGGCTACACCTTTTAATACAGCGTATTGAAGCTTTTCACCCTTTAAATCGTCTAAAGATGTAATGTTTTCAGTTAACCACTCATAAAACTCCGGATCCCAAATTAATCCATGCTTAATGACCTCTGCAAAGCCTGAACGAAGCTCGATTTTTGGCAATGTTTTCATTAAATCAATATCATATAATACCGCATTCGGTTGATGAAAAGCACCAATCATATTTTTTCCTAGTTCATGATTAATGGCAACCTTCCCTCCAACTGCACTGTCATGTGCAAGCAATGTAGTTGGAATTTGGATAAATGGGATGCCACGCATGAATGTTGCCGCGACAAAACCTGCTAAATCGCCAACGACACCTCCTCCTAATGCAAGAATTACCGATGAACGGTCTAACCCATTTTCCAACGCAAAAGTCTGACATTGATAATACATTTCAAATGATTTTGCACTTTCGCCAGCGGGAATAACAAACGATAACGGCTCGTCGAATTGGGCATGAAGGATATCTTTTACTTCCTCTAAATATAGTGAAGCAACCGATTCATCACTTATAACAAGTACCTTTGATACCGATTTACAGGTATCCTTTATAACTTGTGGCAAAAGATTGATAATATCAGTTCCAATGTACATTGGATAGGATTTCGATTTTGTTGCTATGGTTAACTGGTCCATTAGAATTCCCTCGAATACTCACGCATTTTCGCTACATTTTCTTGAATTAAATCGATTCTATCTTGTCCGAATTGTTCAACAATTGCGTTTGCAACTTCCCACGCCACAACTGCCTCAGCGACTACGGATGCGGCAGGTACTGCACAGCTATCAGACCGTTCAATACTTGCTTCAAATACTTCTTTTGTTTCAATATCAACGCTTTTTAATGGCTTATAAAGAGTTGGAATTGGCTTCATTACACCTCGTACTACAATAGGCATACCGTTTGTCATACCGCCTTCAAAGCCGCCCAAATTATTGGTTCTTCGCTTATATCCAGCTTCTTTATCCCAAATGATCTCATCATGAACCTGACTTCCAGGAATTCTAGCTGCCTCAAATCCAATACCAAACTCAACACCTTTAAAGGCATTGATACTTACCATTGCTGCCGCAATTTTCGAATCCAGTTTACGGTCATAATGAACATAGCTTCCTACGCCTGCAGGTACACCTTCAACGATGACTTCAACAATCCCACCGATGGAGTCACCATTTTTCTTTGCTTCATCAATGGCATTCATCATTTGAACGCCCGCTTCCTCATCCATACATCTAACTGAAGATTCTTCGGTCTTTGTTTTCAATTCTTCTAGGGTTGAATAGGTAATATTCTTCGCACGTACTCCCCCAATTTCTAATACATGGCCAGCAACCTGAATCCCTAGAGATGCCAAGAATTTTTTAGCTACTGCTCCAGCTGCAACTCGTACTGTCGTTTCACGAGCTGAAGATCTTTCAAGAACATTTCTCATATCGCGATGTCCGTATTTGATTGCTCCATTGAGGTCTGCATGTCCAGGGCGTGGACGTGTAATTTTACGCTTAATATCTTCTGCCTCATCATCAGTAATAGGTTCGATACCCATAATTTTCGTCCAGTGTTTCCAGTCATTGTTTTCAACGACTAATGCAATTGGAGAACCTAATGTTTTACCGTGCCTAATGCCACTTGCAATTTTCACTTGGTCCTTTTCAATTTGCATTCTTCTGCCTCGTCCGTGTCCTTTTTGACGTCTAGCAAGTTCAAAGTTTATATCTTCTGCAGTAAGTTCAAGACCAGCAGGTACACCTTCAAGTATGGTTGTAAGCTGTGGCCCATGTGATTCACCAGCTGTTAAGTATCTCATGTGTGTTTCCCCCTTATATGTAATCGTGAAAAAGAATTTCACTTTCGTAATTTAAAGCGATTATGTACCAATATATCATAATCTCTATAATTCCGGATAGATTTTTTCAAAAATTTCTATGATTTATATACATTATGATAAAGAAAAAGAATTCACCCAGAGGCAAATTCGATTACTATATCGTAGCAAACATTATTAGATTTGTCATTTTTCTGACGCTTTATTTTACATGCTTTATTTTTTTCGATAAAAAAATGTATCTTCGGTTTCTAAATGATATGAACCAGGATTAAAAATTTGTTCAGTACTTCCAACAAACAATATCCCGTCACTTTTCAATGCATTACTAAACTTCTTGTATACCATATCTTTAGCCTCTTCTGTAAAATAAATCAAGACATTACGACAGACGATTAGATCAAAATCAGCATCGAATGAGTCTGATAGCAAATTTTGCTTTCTAAAGGTCACCGACTTTTTAATCTCAGAATTAATATGATAGAAAGTATCCTTTTGCGTGAAAAAATGATTTTTCATATGATTTGGGAGCTCCTGAAGTGCACGCTCAGAGTACACACCAAGCTTTGCTCTTGCTAGTATATTTTCATCAATATCTGTAGCTAGAATCGATACTTTGTGTAAAGGTAAAAACTTCGAAAGTATCATTGCTAGGGTGTAAGGCTCCTCACCTGCAGAACACGCGGCACTCCATACTTTAAGATTTCGATTTTTTTCTATAAGTTTTGGGAGAATCTTTCTCTCTAGTATTTCCCATCTTTTTGCATTTCGATAAAATTCCGATACATTTATTGTCATACGATCCAAAAATTCGTGAAATAGTTCATTGTCCTTTTCAATACCCTTATAGTAATCAACAAAACTCGTAAATCCTCTTTTTTCATATAACGATGTAAGTCTTCTTAGCATTTGAGCTTCCTTATATAAACGCAAATCGATACCTGTTTTTCTTTTTATTTGGTGGGTAAAAGTGATGTAATCTGTGTTCATAGCGATCTCCTAAAAACTATACATAGTTTTGGTGTTGATAATGAAAGGTTCCTTAAGAAAAACCAGCCCTATTAGAGCTGGTTTTTGATGGATTAATAAATCCAGTTATTAATAAGCTTTTCGTATGCCGCTACTTCTTCTTCTTTGAAGAAAAGTGCGATTTCACGCTCAGCACTTGCCGGTGAATCAGAACCGTGAATTACATTCTTTCCAACAGTTAATCCAAAATCACCACGAATTGTTCCTGGAAGGGCATCCTTCGGATTTGTTGCACCCATCATTTGACGTGCAGTTGCAATTACATTCTCACCTTGCCAGACCATTGCAAATACAGGACCAGAAGTGATGAAATCTACAAGCTCTCCAAAGAATGGACGCTCTTTGTGCTCACCATAATGTTCTCCAGCAAGTTCTTCAGAAATTACCATTAGTTTTGCCCCTACTAATTGAAAGCCCTTTCTTTCGAAGCGTGATACAATCTCACCTATTAATTGACGTTGGACTCCATCAGGTTTAACCATTAAAAACGTTTTTTCCATAATTCTCTCCACCCCACCAAAATATGTATAATAGTCATTTTTTAGCGACCAATCAAAATAGTAACACTATTTCGATTGGTTTTGCAACTGTATTCATTAAATACACTTTTGCGTTTAAGCGCTCAGTTTTTTAATGACAACACGAGGTAAGTTACAAAGAGGCCAAGTAACTTTAAAATTTTCTTTTTCCGATATATTTTGCAATATTATATAGTGTATTTCTAGCACGACCAGAAGGTAATTCCTCTAATACCTTATACGCTTTATCTAAATAACGGTTACTTATAGCCTCAGATTGTTTGATTGCATTTGATTGTTTAATCAACGTGATTAATGGTTTAATTTCGTCAGATGTTGTATGTTCTGAAACTTGAGTAATAAGGTCTTTAAGTTTCGCATCATTCATCGCATAAAGAACTGGCAATGTAATATTCCCTTGCATCAAGTCACTACCAGCAGGTTTGCCTAGTTGTTGATCAGTGCCTGTAAAATCAAGAATATCATCTGTAATTTGAAAGGCCATTCCAACATAATAGCCAAATAAATAAAGTTTTTTATGAATATCAGAAGGAACACCCGCCGCAACTGCTCCTAGTTGGCAGCTACTTGCGATTAATAGGGCCGTTTTCCGTTTTATACGACGCAAATAACATCGTAAGTCTTGATCAAACCGGTATTTATCTTTAATTTGCTCAATCTCACCTAAACACACCTCGACGATTGTATGAGCAAGAAGTTTATGTAATAAAGGATTATCAAGTTTCGTGATGATCTCTAGAGAACTTCCTAGTATATAATCTCCTGCATACATTGCAATTTTATTGTCCCATTTGGCTTTAATGGTAGGCTTGCCACGACGTAGGTCCGCGTCATCAATCACATCATCATGGACAAGCGATGCTGTATGAATAAGCTCAAGTGTTACGGCTACGTTTTTAATCACATTAATATCATACTTACCGAATTTGCCACCTAATAGGACAAAAACAGGTCGTAATCGTTTTCCACCTGATTGCAATAAATGCAATCCAGCTTGCTGAAGAACAGGATGCTCCCCTTTGATGGAAGCCTCCAGTTCCTTTTCTATAATAGCTAAATCTGTATTCAAATACGAATACATCAAAGATAATTTCATGAGTTTCACCTTAGTTTACAAAAATATGACGCGAAAATATTATTTCTTATACCCTAAATGCATAGCAGCTACACCCAAAGTGTACGGTTTAACTTCAATGTCCTTTAAGCCTGCTTCTCGGAACATATTTGCTAGTTCTTTCATGCCTGGAAAATCACGTGCAGATTCTTGTAACCATGAATATTCCTGATAGCTTTTCGCAAAAAGTTTTCCGAAAACTGGCATAATAAAACGAAAATAGAAAAAGTATAATTGACGAAATCCAATCATTGTTGGTTGTGAAGTTTCTAAACAAACAACCTTGCCACCAGGTTTTACTACCCTTTGCATTTCTTTTAAAACGGTCATATAGTCTGGTACATTTCTTAAACCAAAGCCAATTGTTACATAGTCAAAGGAATTATCCTCAAACGGCAGTTCCATCGCGTTTCCATGTACCAATTTAACCTGATCTAATTGCAGATTAACAACCTTCTCTTGGCCAATTTTTAACATATTTTTACTGAAATCTAGACCAACTACTTTCCCATTAGGACCCACTGCTTCTGCAAGCGCAATCGTCCAATCTGCAGTTCCACAACATAGATCTAATGCGGATGAGCCTTTTTGGACATCCATTCTTTTCATTGTATCCTTACGCCAGGCTTTATGTTGTTGGAAGCTAATCACGGAATTCATTTGGTCATAATTTTTATATATTTTTTCAAACACATGGTGTACACGCTGTTCTTTAGATTGCTCCATAATTACCCTTCTTCCACAATCTTATTCATTGATATTGAAGCACCTTCAAATCGTAACTCATTAATTCGATTTAATAAGATACTGTTCATTTTTGGGTTCTTTGCTAAAATCTGATCCAGCTTATTTGTTACAACAGAAAGCTGCCTGTTAAAAACGATCATTACTTGTGTCTCATGATCATGTTTTTCATGCTGAAAAACGATTTTCTTTAGCGTCTTGAAGAGAATTGAATTCCCGTTTTCCAGATACTGTTCGCGTTCGCGCAGTAGTCTTTTTAATAATAAAAAATTCAAAATGAGTTCTTCCCATTTTATTATTTGAAAGCTTTTTATAATTTTTTGAAAAATGGCCGACTCCACAGTAGTTACACAATTAAAAAGCTTGTCTATATTTTCATTGTCCATTTGGTACAAATAAATTTTTGCTTCATTTACTTCTTTAATTCCTTCTGCAAGTACTCGAATGAAGTTTATATCGGAGACCTGAGCCAGAAGTTTATAATATAATCCGCTAAAATAATCTCCCGCCAATACAGCCAACTGTTGACTGCGCATGCGTTCATCTGAATAGGATAATCGATTGGGGACTGATTCATGGGTATCCAATGCCTGTTGAACAAGCATAGTTGTTACTATATAGTTTTCCAATTGCTCTTTTGGCAAAAGTAAATCCTCGCATATCGAATTCAATAATAAAATCTTATCTTCATCTATGCTAGGTGTTTCCATATATCTTTGAAGGTATGAATGTCTTGTTTTAACCTCAATACGCTCCTTAAGATTGGCAACTATTTCCTTGATGTCATGCAAATCAATCACCCTTGTTTCCCCAATTTAAATAATAGATTTTCTATTTTGAAGGTCTTTATATTAGTCTCTTTAAAACAACGTTAATTATAACATATATCCCATAGTTTTTCCCTTAGTTTTATGCAATCCAAAAGAAAAAGCAGGAATAACCTGCTTTATTTTTTGGAATCAGATTCAGTTTCTCCATGGCTAGTTTGAATAATTGCATGGCCACGAACCTTAATTGCTGAAGTATGTTCAGTAAATTGGGCAATCATTACTTCGCCTCTATCTAATTTCTCCGAATGATGGAAGCGTGTATCAGATCCTCTCGTTAAACCGATTACATTGACTCCATCTTCCACTGCTTTAATTACAATAAATTCTGAGTTTGAATTATTACTCATCCTTCTTCACTCCTATGAATGCTATGTAAAGGAAATTTTTTCAACTCATTCCACATTTAATGGAAAATGAGTGAAATCCACATTATTTTTACTATCTCGTAATTCATTACGTATGTCAATTCTTAATTAAAGATAATACCTCACTTCGCGCAGCTGGGTCTTTTTGTAATATTCCACGAACAGCAGAAGTTACTGTTTTTGCTCCTGGTTTTTTTACTCCCCGCATTGTCATACACATATGTTCTGCTTCAATTACTACCATTACCCCATGAGGATGTAAGGTTTCAACAATAGAGTCTGCAATTGTTGAGGTAATTCTCTCTTGCAATTGAGGTCTTTTAGCGACTGCTTCTACGGCTCGTGCAAGCTTACTTAAGCCAGTTACTTTACCACCTTTAGGAATGTAGGCAACATGTGCGTGACCATAAAACGGGACAAGATGGTGCTCACACATTGAGTAAAATGGGATGTCTTTGACAAGCACTAACTCTTCATGTTCCTCACCGAAAATGGTCTGAAAATATTCTTTCGGGTCATCTTGTAGACCAGAGAATACCTCCGCATACATTTTAGAAACTCTTTTTGGCGTATCGACTAGTCCTTCTCTCTCTGGATCTTCACCGATTGCTTCTAAAATCATGGTTACTGCCTGCTCTATTTTTTTATAGTCAATGGAAGTCATTTTAGCCAACCCCTCTTCATTTTACATTACATACTACTAGTCAATTGATTCTAGCATAATTATGTACAGAAAACAAAAATAAAAAGAGCCGTAAGAAACGACTCTTTTTTGTAATTCAATTTTATATCTTTCACATAGTTTCTATGTAAAATTATTTTACTGCATCCTTAAGCGCCTTTCCTGGTTTAAATGCAGGAACCTTGCTAGCAGCAATTTCGATTTCTTCACCAGTTTGAGGATTACGACCTTTACGTGCAGCACGCTCACGCACCTCAAAGTTACCAAATCCGATTAACTGAACTTTGTCTCCACCTTTAAGGGCTTCAAGAATTGAATCAAAAACTGCATCAACAGCTTTTGTAGCATCCTTCTTAGATAGTTCAGCACTTTCAGCCACCGCATTAACTAAATCTGTTTTGTTCATGACATTCACCTCCTCCCAAATATGCTATTCATTCAATATGAGTGATTATTCATTGTTCTGCGAGTCTTGTGTCATCAAGTGTCTTCAACGTTAGTCTGATACTAACATGCCTTATAATAAACGATTATTAGACATAATTCAATATATTTCAACAGAAATTTTACCTTTTTATGTATATTTCACCAATTCGGCTCTATTTTTTTGTAAAAAGCTTATCATATAAGTGTTTCGTAAGCAAATCCTCCTCTTTATTGCATAAAAAAAGACTCCCTTGTGAGGAGCCATTATCCTATAATATGATAGCAATTAATCCGCCCGAACCTTCGTTAATGATTCTTTCAAGAGTTTCTTTAAGCTTGTAGCGCGCATTTTCAGGCATTAATGATAATTTCGCTTGAATACCTTCGCGTACAATGGAGCTTAATGATCTTCCAAATATGTCTGAATTCCAGATAGAAAGTGGATCATCTTCAAAGTCTTGCATTAAATATCGGACCAATTCTTCACTTTGTTTTTCTGTACCTATAATCGGAGCAAATTCAGATTCTACATCAACCTTAATCATGTGAATAGAAGGCGCAACAGCCTTTAAGCGAACCCCAAATCGGGAACCTTGTCGAATAATTTCAGGCTCATCAAGACTCATGTCAGATAACGCTGGTGCTGCAATTCCATAACCCGTTTGTTTCACCATTTTTAGTGCATCTGCCACTTGATCATACTCTGCTTTTGCATGTGCAAAGTCCTGCATTAACTGTAAGAGATGATCTTTTCCGCGGATTTCAACACCCACCACTTCTTTAAGGATTTGATCATATAGATCATCTGGAGCATATAAATCAATTTCAGCTACACCCTGCCCCATTTCGATACCAGCCAAGCTTGCTTGGTCAATAAAGTCATATTCACTAAATTGCCCTACAACTCGATCAACATCTCGTAACCGCTTGATATCCTGAACAGTATCCTTCACAGCATCTTGATAGCTTTCCCTTAACCAATGATCTTCTCTTAAGACCATTACCCAGCTAGGTAGATTAACATTTACCTCTAATACCGGGAACTCATAAAGTGCTTCGCGTAGAACATTGAAAACATCTGCTTCACGCATACTTTCAACACTCATCGCTAAAACTGGAATATCGTACTTTTCATTTAACTCTTGACGAAGCGCATCTGTCTCTGGGTGATGAGGATGAACTGTGTTAATAACCATAATAAATGGTTTTCCTACCTCTTTAAGTTCCTCAATAACCCTCTCTTCTGCTTCAATATAATCTCTTCTAGGAATCTCCCCAATTGAGCCGTCTGTTGTTACTACTACCCCAATTGTAGAATGCTCCTGAATTACTTTTCTCGTGCCAATTTCAGCTGCTTCATGAAAAGGAATCGGCTCTTCATACCAAGGAGTGTTTATCATACGAGGCCCATTTTCATCCTCATAGCCCTTTGCACCCGGAACCGTGTATCCCACACAATCCACAAGGCGAATGTTAACATTAAGTCCTTCTTCAACATGTACAGAAACAGCTTGGTTTGGAACAAATTTTGGTTCTGTTGTCATAATTGTTCTTCCTGCAGCACTTTGTGGCAGCTCATCCTGTGCACGTGCCTTATCTGCCTCACTACCGATATTTGGTAAAACTACTAATTCCATGAACTTCTTTATGAAAGTGGATTTGCCAGTTCTAACTGCACCAACGACTCCTAAATATATATCGCCACCGGTGCGCTCAGCGATATCTTTAAAAATATCTACCTTTTCCAAGTGTGATCCCTCCCGATTTTACAATTCTTGGGATAATTATATCCGTTTACTACATATTCTAGGACATTATATTTGTATGACGTTGTCCTAATTAAATATGACTATTTCTAGAAAAAAATTCCCCCCATAATATGTAGCAGCAAAGTTGAGTTCAAAAAGATGAATGAAAACTACACTAGTAAGCTATTTTTCTTACACTTTTTGAACATAATTTACAAAATAAAAACCCTTCTCTTAGAGTTTATGTCTAAAAGAAGGGTTCATGACTTATTTATTTAAAAATATTGGTTCATTATTATCATCAATCGTAGTGGGGTGGGAATTTACAGGAACAAACATTGAATGTTCAACTAAAATATCCCGAATATCATCACCTGATTGGTAGGTATGCTCATGTTTTGTTAAATACTCATATAAATCCATACGATAGTCTACAATAATCTCATTTGTGTTTGTTATCAAGAGTGGTAAGTTTTTCCCTGAAAAAGGACTTACCACAAACGGTTCTTCTTTCAATCCTAGCTTGCTATAATCCAAAGTAAATATACCTGTTTGAAGTTGTTCTTTAAATGGTGCATACCCATTTGATGAACGATACATTTCTACTCGTAAATTTAGTTCACTAATTTCTTCTGAAATTCGTACATCTAGAAGTTTAACAGTTGGATTTGTTTCTACATTTACTAAAACATATAAATAAACTCCACCAGTTTCATATGCATTACCAGGAGGTTCAGCTATGTACTTGGGTGAAAGCCGAGTAAAATCAATCGGATATTTTTGATATAAAGGAGTCTCCATGTCTCTTGTTTTGATTGGTAAGAGCCCACCATTATCCTCTTTGAATTTGTCAACTGCTTTCTGAACATCCGCAACCTGGTCTTCATATGGAATTTGGTTTTCAGTAAGCTTTTCTTTTGGATACAAGCATCCCGTAAGTAATGATAAAGAAAAAACAATTACCATCAGTTGTAACGTAACTTTCATAATAATACCATCCTTAAGTTTGTATCTTTATTCACTAACAGGTCCGCTGAACACGACAAAGAAGATAATGATTCCTGCTAGAATCATAAAAATATATGCTATCGTGGCTACTAATCCTTTTAAGAAGCCCTTCAATTTAAAACGGCTAAGATAAATGGATATTACTGCGATAAACATAAATGCAATACCCGCAAATGATATCCACATTTTTAGTAATCCTGGTGTCACCTTTTTCACTCCCTTGTCCAACATCTAGGTGTATTCAAAAAGGAGGATGAAAAGGACCTCGCCGGCTAAAAACGCCACGTCCTATGGCGCGCCGCCGGCACTAGCACATCCTGTGCGTCGAAAGTTCAAGGCGGCGAAGCTTTGAGCACCGGAACGTATGTAATTTAATACGTGAGGGTCTTAAACAGCAAGCCAACAAAGAAATTCGAATGTCATTTTCACCGGACTTTTTGAACATCCTCTTAACATTCCGTCAAATATTATATCATAATACGCATCTATAAACTAAGACAATGTTGTTAATTGTGAACATGAAACCTTTTTTCGAAATAAAACAAAAAAACTGAAGTAAAGAGGGGCGTCTTTACCTCAGCAAAACTTGAACAACTAAATATTCCCTTTATCCAATCGCTCAACCCACACAGTATACTACGCTGCATTTTATGCGAAAAAGGCATGAAATGTATCGTCTAATGCCTATTTTTAGCAAGAAAAGTGCAAACGTTTTACTCAGTAGAAAATCCTTGCTATGCGAAATTATTGGAAAATCCCGCTAATATGGTATTCTCCTTGACATACTATGCACGCTAAAAGCGGTAGGTGTGCTAAATATTGCCACATTTAACCTTTTTCTTCTAAATAGTTGAAAAGATCAGCCATTTCGTTTGTCCTTCCTCTGGACATGAGTTTATCTACAGCCTCTTTAGGTGACTGATCATTGAAAAGAACATCATATAAAGCAAATGTAATCGGCATGGAAACATCCATTTTTTTGGCTAACTGGTAGGCAGCTTTCGTTGTCCTAACACCTTCGACCACCATTCCCATATTATCTAGAACTTCCTGAAGACTTTGACCTTTTCCAAGCAAATTTCCTGCACGCCAGTTCCGTGAGTGTACACTTGTACAAGTGACGATTAAATCTCCAATCCCAGTTAATCCAGCGAATGTTAGGGGATTTGCCCCCATTTTGCTGCCCAAACGTGAAATTTCGGCTAAACCGCGTGTAATTAACGCAGCTTTGGCATTATCACCATAACCAAGTCCGTCCGTAATACCTGCAGCCAATGCAATAATATTTTTTAACGCCCCACCAATTTCTACACCCACAATATCAGGGTTAGTGTAGACACGGAAATGCTGATTAATAAATAAGTCTTGCACATATTCAGCACTTTCCATATTTTTGGATGACACTGTAACAGTTGTTGGATGGCGAAGTACCACTTCCTCGGCATGACTTGGCCCAGAAAGTACAACAACATCTTTCAGTAAGTTTGAAGGCATTTCATCCTCAATCAATTCAGAAATCCGCTTTAATGTATCCGGTTCAATCCCTTTACTAACATGAATAATCGTTAAAGGGATTGAAATGAACTGAGTTATTTTCTGAAGTACTTCACGAATTGCTTTCGTCGGAACTGCAAGTACAACTGTTTTGACGTCCTCTAAGGATTTGTCTAAATCCGAATACCCAATAATGGTTTCTGGAAGCTCAATTGAGGGCACGTATTTTGAATTTGTATGTTTCGAATTGATTTCATCCGCTTGTTCCTTACGATGTGACCAAAGCCTCACTTCATGATCATTGTCTGCAAGAACGAGTGCTAGTGCAGTACCCCAACTGCCAGCTCCAACAACCGTTATTTTCTCCATTACTTCCTCCCCTTTCTATTTTCGAGCTCTCGCGATTATTTTAATTGGCGTACCTTCAAAGCCAAAAGCATCTCTGATTCGATTCTCTAAGAAACGTTCATAAGAAAAATGCATCAATTCAGGTTCATTTACAAATACAACAAAAGTCGGTGGCTTAACAGCAACCTGTGCGACATAATAGATTTTTAATCGTTTTCCCTTGTCCGTTGGTGTCGGATTCATTGCAACAGCATCCATGATGACATCATTTAACACATTCGTTTGGACACGCATTGTATGATTATCACTGGCCATATCAATCATCGGTAACAACGTATGGACTCTTCTTTTTGTTTTTGCAGATAAAAATACAATCGGTGCGTAATCAAGAAATAGGAAATGATCACGTACTTTTTGTTCAAATTCCTTCATGGTTTTATCATCTTTTTCGATGGCATCCCATTTATTAACAACAATCACCACTGCTCTACCCGCTTCATGAGCATAACCGGCTATTTTTTTATCTTGTTCAATAATACCTTCCTCAGCATTTAAGACGACAAGGACGACGTCAGAGCGTTCAATTGCTTTCAGCGCTCTTAATACACTGTACTTCTCAGTGCTTTCATAGACTTTTCCTTTTTTCCTCATACCAGCTGTATCGATGATGACATATTCCTTACCATCAACAGTGTATTTTGTATCTATAGCGTCCCTAGTGGTTCCCGCTATGTCACTTACAATTACTCTTTCCTCGCCTAACAAAGAATTAACAAGAGATGACTTCCCTACATTAGGTCGACCAATTAGAGAGAACTTAATGACGTCTTCATCATATTCTTCATCTGCACCCTTTGGAAAATGCCTTACAACTTCATCTAGTAAATCTCCAAGGCCAATTCCGTGGGAGCCTGAGATTGGTACAGGTTCACCAAATCCCAATGCATAAAAGTCATAAATATCTGCTCTCATTTCGGGATTGTCCACTTTATTAACAGCTAAAACAACTGGCGTTTTGGAGCGATATAATATTTTAGCAACCTCTTCGTCCGCACTTGTCACGCCTTCGCGACCGCTTGTCATAAAAATAATTACATCTGCTTCATCGATAGCGATTTCAGCTTGATGTCTAATTTGAGCAAGAAAAGGTTCATCACCAATATCAATACCACCGGTATCAATAATACTAAAATCTTGATTCAACCACTCACCTGAACTATAGATTCGATCCCTTGTCACTCCAGGTACATCTTCTACGATTGAAACTCTTTCTCCTACTATACGATTAAAAATTGTTGATTTCCCAACGTTAGGACGACCAACAATAGCTACTACTGGTTTTGCCACATGCGTTCTTCCCTTCTCAACTATCTATTACTACATATATCACATAAAATATGATTAATATCAACGTTATGTATAAAATAAACCCTTCTACGTTAGAAGGGTCATGCTTTTACATTCTATCAAAAATAAATGGTAACAACAATCAATTGTTTAGTGTTTTACGATTATGTACAAATTCTCACTGATTTCGTGAGCAATTCCATCTAAGATTGCTTCCAAATTTGCAGCTACTGTCTCCATTTCCTCTTTTGTAGGACATGAAAATACAGGTGTTCCCCCTGAAACGTTAACCTTAGATGTATCCATCTTAATCGCTGCTAAAACAAATTTTTCGATATTCATTTAAGTGGACGCCCCTTTTCGTTTGCGTTCCTCTCTGTTGGCATTCGGATTGCATTTTCTAATGTTGGTACACGACCTATTATTTCAATTGCTTTCTCAACATCTTTTTCCTGTGGCAAAACAAAAACTCCTACACGTCCATCATTCAAATCTCGCTTTGCCAAAGGGGTGAGAGCAGGGGTCCCCGAATCTCTGAATATCCCCAAAGCGGTAGATACATCATGTAAAATGGCTTGTCTTTGCCCTAAATTTGCAATGGTAGCTCTTGCATTAAACGTTTTAGGCTTTAAAATAAACCCCATCCCATATTCTAATATTTCTTCCTGTCTCGCAGGAAGTCCAATATTCATAATGTATATATTATCAACATACAAGCCTGCATCCTTAAAATACGGCTTAACAAACTCGATATCAACAATATCTTTAAGTCTACTACCAGCCATTAGCTTTTTGCAAATTAACAGACAAATGATACCCACAAGTATTCCAGCCCACATATTAATTGCTAAATAGGCAAAAGTAGATAAAAAGGAAGTAAAAATAACTAAGTAATTTCGACTTTCAAAGGCCACCGCGATTCCTTCAATATATGTCTTTCCTCTTGGAACAAGTTCATACGAATCAAGTTCAGTAAGCGTGTTTCGCTCCATATTTCGCACATCCCGAAATTGCGAAGCCGCAATCGTTAAAAAGGTGATTGCGGTAAAATCCTCTTCCATAATTGAAGGTACTGCAACGGTTCCTAATCCTGCAGCAATAAATCCTAAAGCAATATGAATGATTTTACCATGTAAATAAGTTGGATACTGACGATAATCTGTACGCAGCATGTAAAGGCGTACAGCAACTCCAAAAATGACCCCAAATAAAATTGGGTATGTATATTCATTCATGCTAGCCGTGTTTCTCCTTTGTGTTTTTTTGGACCAGAACATCCACATGATGAAGAAGATGTTCTAAGGATGACCAAACAAAAATAAAACAAAAACTAATTGCAATAACATCTAAAAAGACAAATGAACCAATTTCATAAGAAAAATTGACATTATTTATTATAATTCCATAAAGAATATCCCCCTGAATGGCACCAACTAAAAGCCCAACCAGTCGTAAACGGAAATCCTTTAATAACATTAATGTTACGTATATTAATGCAGCACCAAGCATCAAATTACGATTAAAAAAAAGCCAAACAGGATCATATAATTCGAACATTAAGAAACTACAATATGCTAATGAAATGGTAAGTATACAAATCAGCATATAAAATACTTGTCTTTTCGGTCGTTTTGAGATTTCCTTTATGCAAAAAAACAAAATTGGAATGATACTGTTATTTATTTTAATATCACCTACTTCAACGTAGTATGGTGATAATATGATAGTTACTAGAAACAAAATTGATAGGTAAAGCCTTTCATTGTTTTTCTTCATCAAAAAAGTACTACTCACCCATGCCATCCAAGTAATCCAATAAAATAAGACACCATCCATATCTCCACCTCCCATTATTTCCATTATGGCTAGAAATTATGAATTTTAACCTTATACGAATACCAAAATTCCTTTTATGAAACAATAAAATGGAATCAGTAATAGCCATTACCCCTATATACAATTCCCCAAAAAAGGATAGTTATGTAGGAAGAAAGAGGTGGAAATGAAGTGGGAAAAGATAGACAGGAAAGAAAGCATAAAGAGGCGCGATTAACGGAATCTGACCGTGATCAATCTCTTGATTATCCCGGAGCAACGAGATTGGATACTCCTGATGAAGCTAGGGAAATGAACCGTATGAATCCAAAATAAAAAGCTCTCACCCATATGGGTGAGAGCTTTTTTCGATAAAGATTACTTTAATTTATTTAATTGGTCACCAATTACTTCTCCAAGTTGAAAACCAGTTGTTTCTTCTTGTTGTTGGTATTTGCTGTAGTCTTCTTCAACGTTTTCTTCTAATTCTTTCATGCTTAATGAAATACGTTTCTCAGATTGATTTAGTTCAAGAATCTTCACTTTTACTTCTTGGCCTTCTTTTAATACTTCATGAGGAGTACCGATATGCTTAGAAGAAATTTGTGAAATATGAACTAGCCCTTCAACTCCAGGCAACACTTCAACAAACGCACCAAAGGATACAAGTCTTCTTACTGTTCCTTCAACTACGTCACCGATCGATAATTTTTCAGTGATGCTCTCCCATGGTCCAGGTAATGTTTCCTTCAACGATAACGAAATTCTTTCGTTATCACGATCAACAGATAATACCTTAACCTTGATTACTTGACCCTCTGAAACAACATCGGAAGGCTTTGATACATGCTCATGCGAAAGCTGAGAAATGTGTACAAGTCCATCAATACCACCGATATCAACAAATGCGCCGAAATCAGTCAATCGTTGAACAGTACCTTCAAGAACAGCCCCAACTTGTAAAGAGTCTAAAACCTGTTGTTTTTTGTTTTTTTGCTCTTCTTCAACTACAGCACGATGTGATAAAATTACTCTATTTTTCTCACGGTCAAGCTCAACAACTTTAACAGTTAATGATTTGTCCTTGTAATCAGAGAAATCCTCAACATAATAATTTTCAACTAAAGATGCTGGAATAAATCCTCTTACACCTAGGTCAACAACAAGTCCACCTTTTACAACATCTTTTACAATCGCTTCGAATACTTCACCTGAATTATACTTTTGCTCTAAATCATCCCACGCTTTAGAAGCAAGTACAGCTTTTTTGGATAAAATTAAAGCTTCTTCCTCTACTTTTGTAACTGAAAGCTCTAATTCTTCTCCTTCTGAAACAACATCACTAGCTTTTTCAACATGTAGGCTAGATAGCTCACTGATTGGGATAATTCCATCTAACTTACTGTTCTCAACTGACACAAAAACTTGTTTCTCTTCAACCTTTGTAATCTTGCCAGTGATAACATCACCGACTTGTAACTCTTTGTACTCAACTTGGTTCATGTCCTCTGCCATTCCAATTACCTCCTTAAAAGTCAAACACGAAAAACAATGTATGTATAAATAATATTATCAAATGCGCCTTGGCGTATTTGCGCCCGATTTTTTTCGAGCAAGCTCGAAAAATTTCCCTTGAAAAATCGTGGCATCCGCCGGAGGCTAACTTTATTAAGTAGAGGTATACCTCTACTTAATAAAGTTAAAAATATTCTTTTAATTAACTTCTAATAAATAGAGATATTTGTCAAGTATAAACTCTTAATCTATTGATATTTTTCCTGTAATTCTCTTATAGAATCCATAATTTTATTAGTTACTTCTTCAGGTGATGCTTTTTCAATTCTAAACTTTTCCATCTCAACTGGCTCACCGTATACCACTCTTAATTTCCCAAACAGTTTATAAGGTCCCAAAATTGCACACGGAACAACTACACAATCTGTTCGTAGTGCAAAAAAGCCGACTCCCGTTAAACCTTTTCCAAGCTTTCCATCCCTACTCCTTGTTCCTTCAGGGAAGATACCTAACACATTGCCTTCTTTTAGCACTTTTAATGCTGTTCTTAATGCTTCACGATCACTCATTCCACGCTTTACAGGGAAGGCATTTATTTTTGGTAAAATCGCACCTAATACAGGTACGTTAAACAGTTCCTCTTTTGCCATAAAATGTATATGTCTTGGAGATGTTACTCCAACTACAGGTGGGTCTAAATTGTCGATATGATTCGAACAAATCAAGACTCCACCTTCCTTTGGTATATTCTCCTTACCTATGACTTCAATACGGTAAAGAGGTTTGATGATTGCTCCAACTAATCCTCTTGCAAAGGGGTAAAGATTCATACCAATCAAATCCTTTCCTTCACAATATCCATAATCTTCACAACAACCTCTTCGATGCCTAACGATGTAGTATCAATTTCGATTGCATCTTCTGCCTTACGTAGTGGAGCAACCTCTCGTTCTGAATCTAATTTGTCCCTTTGGGCAATTTCCAACTTTAATTGCTCTAAATCCGACTGATATCCTTTTGAAAGGTTTTCTTGGTGTCGACGTTCTGCTCTTTCATCAACAGAAGCAAGAAGGAATATTTTCACTTCTGCATTTGGTAGTACATGAGTCCCAATGTCCCTTCCATCCATCACTACTCCACCGGACTTTGCAAAGCTTTGTTGACGTCTTACCATATCTTCCCTAACCTTACGATGCTTAGATACAATTGAAACTGAATTTGTTACATCATGATCACGAATTTTTTCGGTTACATCATTGTTATCAATAAAAACAAGCTGACCATTTTCGCTAGGTCTTAATTCTATATTTGCGTTTTGAAGAGCATCAAGAACCTGTTCTTCATTTTCTAGATCTAAGGATAATTGCAATGCTTTATAGGTTAATGCACGGTACATTGCACCTGTATCAACATATATGTAAGATAATTCTTTTGCAATAATTTTTGCAACAGTACTTTTTCCAGCAGCCGCTGGTCCGTCTATTGCTATTGAAATCTTCTTGTCCATAAACTAAGTATGCCTCCTGTTTGTAACGCTCTAAAAAGGTCTTTACCTCGATAAACAAATAAGCTTTTTCTCTAAGGCTTATTATATTTATTCATTAGAACAGTATTCCTACTTACGAAAAAATGCAGGGAATCCCTGCATTTATATTTTAATTGTTATTTAATAATGTTTCAATGGTTTTAGTCGTGTCTGATTTGTCGACACCTTCATATTCAATCATTCTCGTGATATACGGAGTCAACGGGCTATATAAAATAATAGCCTGTGCAACAAGCAGAAAGATAAATTGAATAATAGCAAGCTTGATTAAAATACGTTCAAAATTTTTCATTCCATACCAGCCCTAAACCAAGTTTTACTACTAGTATGCTAATGTAATTCTTTTTTTATTCTATAAAAGCTGCTATTCTTTTAATTCGCTAGAATGTATGCCTTTTTTCTTTAACAATAATTGTCTTTGAAAACAAAACTTAATTAACAGTTGTCGAGCAGACTCTGTAACGTCCACAAATGTTATTGATGCTTTTGTTCTTTCTCCATTTTTCCCCTCAACAATACGGATTACTTTACTCTTAAAGGATATATATTGATATTCGTCAGAAAGAGTCGGGAAGACAAAATATGTGATTATATCTACTCCAGGATTAAGGCTTTTCGAAGAAGGTAGAATGATCGAGGCACCACCAGCACTAATATCATGTGTAATTGTAACAAATGGCGGAAACTCCCCGTTCATGCTGTGGATTGCGACATCTACCGGTGTTTCTATACGTACATATTCTCGTCTTTGAATCTTAAACATATGATCGTCACCTGGGAAGGAAAGAACAATCATAGGGATATTTTGTTTAACTCTGCCAAGCACTGAAGTATCAAAAAAATAAGCCGAAGTACTGTCTGCGGCTACAAAAGCCTTTAACATTGTTCCATTTATTAAATAAACTGTTTTCCCTGTTTTCGTATTAACAGGATAGTCAATATAGATCTTTTGTTCTTTTGTTTCAACAACCCTGCATCTATATTTTTCACCATTTGGATTTGTGGTTGGTTCAAGGTTTATCATATCCCCAATTTTCAACACGGACGTTCACTCTTTCTAAAACATTCTGTATATTAATTAAACCACGAATAAACTGAAAAGTACAAGTACCTTGTTCTACCCCGACAAGCATATGAAAAGCCGGCGAGAAGGGATGCCTTTTATCCTTGTTTGACGGATTGGCTTATGACCTCGAGGTGCTAGGTGCTTGTGCTAGCCAGTAAAAAAAGGAAAGCAAATTTGCTTTCCTTTTTTGAACACTATGATTTGTTTATCCCTTTATAGACTGGCTCAGCATTCTTAAGCTTTTCTACCTTTTCCTCAAATCCATTTTCAGCATTAATAAAGATTCGGTACGTATCATTATTTATTGTTCCTAAGAACTCATAGCAAAGGACATCTTGGTCTAGATCATTTGTTATGATCGCTAGACGATCTTCCATGATTTCAAGATTCGGGTTAATATGTTTCTTTGCTTCTTCTTTTGAAATTTTGGGTTTACCAGCTGTTTTTATCTTGCCAGCCATTAAATAATCTCTTGCTGTAAAACCGATAATGTTTCCATCATCAAGTGCTACTTTCATTTTAATGGAATCTGAATATACTCTGACTCCATTAATAGATGATACGAAATTAAATACACCTATGTTATCATATTGAGCACTTTCAAATAGCTCTAAGTTTTCAAATTTATTGTCTTTTAAAAATTTCTGAGCCCGGTTATATGCATCATTAAGACTGATTGCACTTTTTGCAACTTCACGGTTACGAATGACCCAAATTGGAGTTCCACCCTTTTTCGTAATATCCATGAACGTATTTACTTTTGATTTTGGATCATTAATTTCTAGACTATAAAACCCGTTTTGTGACCCCTCACCATTTTCGGTAACTTTCATTTCAATGTTCCCTTTTAACCCAAGGAACTTTTTTGCGAGTTCTTTTGCTTGTTGTTCATTTATTTCTGGGCCTTCTAAATTAGGAAATTTATTACCATCTTTCTTCGTAGTTGTAAGCGTGACACCAAACTCACTCTCAGAATAAGCAGCTACATTTTTTTCAACAGTTTTAAGACCATCAATGATGGTGTTATCAGCCTGTTTGTCACCTGAAGCTAGCGCTAATTCAACGTCCATCCAGCGAAGGTTATTCTCCATTACTAGATGTTGAACAGTCCTTAGTTCCTTTTGGATATCCTCTGAATTTTTATAGAGCTGTTGAAGCGTATTGTATTCCTTATCAGACAAAGGCTCTTTTGATAGGTCACGTACTGCTGTACGGTAACTAAAATCCCCGATATTACTTAGAAACTCTTCCGTTTTATTAAAAGGCATAAGAGACAATGGTAACTGTCCTACATCTGAATGTGCCTCGGACGTAAGTCTCCACACATCTGCAAGTGTTGGAGATAATGAACTTTGAGAATTCATTGCAAGTGTTGTTCCAATTTTGTCATGTAAAAGGTCTATATGATAGGTTAAATTATGAAACGCTCGTTGGTAGTTATTTTCTGCTTGTATTAGAATGGCATTTTTCTCTTGGTGCTCTTTATAGCCCCAATAGCCTGTTCCAATAACCCCTATAGTAAGTACTGTAATTAATATTCCTCTTAGCAATTGTCTCACCTTCCATTCTAATTACAGAATATGTGCTTTCCAATTCTCTTAATTTGTGGTCTACCCCAAATCCACTTACTTGTCGCTGTAGCTGGATTAAAGTAATAGGTCGCACCACCTGTAGGATCCCAACCATTTATCGCATCAATTACTGCTTTTTTTGCCTGTTCATTCGGCGTCAACCAAATTTGTCCATCCGCTACCGCTGTAAACGCAAGTGGTTCAAAAATAACACCAGATACTGTATCAGGAAAGGTCGGGCTATCCAGACGATTTAAAATTACTGCTGCAATTGCTACTTGTCCAACATAGGGCTCTCCACGAGCTTCTCCATAAACAGCATTCGCAAGGAGCTGAATATCATTTTGCGAAAATCCACCCGGCATATTTACTGCTGTAGGTCCTTGGGATTGAACCTCTTCCTGTTGTTGCACCTTTGCTTGTTGTTTTGCTGGTTGTTTCGCCGGTTGTTTCGGTTGAGCTTTAGGCTGTTGAGGCTGTCCAGCTTGTCCCTGCTTACTTTGTGGTTGTTTCGGCTGAGCTTGAGGCTGCTGTTGTGCTGGCGCTTTTGCCTTTGGTTGCGGTGCTTTGCCCTGGCCCGCCTGTGGGTTCTTTTGCTCCACTATAAATTGTTTTTCTATATCAGTACGCCTTGTTTCTGCCGCTGTTTTTGCTTTTTGGATACTCGCTTCAGATGGGGCGGATTGGATGCTCCATGGAACGCCTCCATAGTGAGTAAACTGATTCCCTTTACGCAAATTATCATATACAAATTGCTTATTATATTTTGTAAAGCGGTTTATCATGGCTTTCGTTTTGTCACCAACGAGCCCATCCACCTCTTCTAGCCCGAAAGCCTTTTGGAAGTTACGAACTGCCCAATACGTACTCCATCCATATACTCCATCAATCGTTCCGTGGTAATAACCGTTATACTGAAGTCTTGATTGCAATTCAATTACATCGTCACCTGTTGCACCTCGTTGAATAATCTGTTCTGAAAAAGCATGAACATTATAGTTAGTCCCACCAATGAACACACTGACAAACATGATAAGGACGATGGGGAACATCAAATATCTTTTGAAGCTCATGATCAATTACCTCCCTAACCATTTTCTATATATACTTACAAGTATTTTCTGTAGAGATTGGTATTTTATTCAGATTTTATATTTGATTAAAAATGAACATAAAAAAACCTGTCTAAGCGACAGGTTGTCTATAACCAAATACGCCTTGGCATATTTGCGCCAGATCTTTTCGAGCAAGTTCGAGCAACTTCCATTGAAAAATCGTGGCATCCGCCAGAGGCTATAAATTTATTCAGCAAAAGGGCTGACTTTTTATAAATTTATGGTTTTGCTATTTTTACTTTTCGTAATCCGAACCACCATAAAAACAACATAAATGGGATCATCATATAAATCCATTTTTTTAATGATAAAAGTATGTAATCGTATATCCCATGTAAGAGAAATGGAAATAAGAAGGATATCAAAATCCATTTTCTTTTTTCACTAGGAGTAAATTTAGCTTTTCCAAGATAAAACCCCATAATCACACCAAACAGAGCGTGACTTGATACTGGTAAAAGGGCTCGACCTACAGCTAAATGAACCCCATTCGCTAATAGGTAAAGAATATTTTCTAAAGTTGCAAATCCTAACGACAGCGCCGCACCATAGACTATTCCGTCATATTGTTCATCAAATTCAATATGCTGGTAAACGGTATAAAAAAGGATAAACCATTTAAAAAACTCTTCTAATAAAGCTACTTTTAAGAACGCCTGTGAAAAGCTGTGATTAAATACCTCTTCAACCCCTAAGACATATTGGATAAACATGATAGGAAATACCAATAAAGCGCCAAAAATGAAGATTCGAAAAACCATTAAAATGGGTTCTGCTTCATACTTATCTTTTAAATAAAAATAACTTAATAACGCAAGTCCAGGTGCTAGTCCTGCGGTTATGACCGCCACCATATAATTCCTCTTCTCCCTAATAATCAATTAATGTTTGAGTAACAGATACTTTTATCGTAACATGTAAATTGGTAAATGAAAATATGAACTATCCTGTTTATGGATAATTTTCCTATATAGAATTGAGGGAGTAACATTGAAAAAAATACTGATTATACACACAGGCGGAACAATCGCAATGACGGAGGACAAAAACACCGGTGCTGTACAGCAAAATCAACAAAACCCATTGCTACTTCAGACTGATGCATTGTCATCCATTGCTGATGTTAAGGTAGAGGATTTATTTCAATTGCCTTCTCCACATATTACTGAAAAGATTATGTTGAAACTAAAAGAAAAAATTGAAAAAAGTATCAAGGAAGATAGGATTGAGGGTGTGGTTATTACACATGGAACTGACACACTAGAGGAAACGGCTTATTTCCTTGATTTGACCGTTCAATCCGATATACCAATTGTTGTTACCGGAGCCATGAGATCAAGCAATGAAATTGGAGCAGATGGTCCTTACAATTTGATCTCAGCCGTACGGGTAGCAGCTTCCGATAGTGCAGTTGGGAAAGGAGTTCTAGTTGTCCTAAATGATGAAATACATTCAGCAAAGAACGTAACAAAAACTCATACAAGTAATATTGCTACATTCCAAAGCCCACAGTATGGTCCATTAGGAATTGTGAGTAAACGAGAGATAACATTTCACCATGTACCAACTGTTCGAGAAACATATGATATAGAAAATATCACAAAAAATGTTATCTTACTAAAAGCATACACGGGGATGGACGGGTCAATCATTCAAGCCATTCGCTCGTTACATCCAGATGGCTTAGTTATAGAAGCTCTCGGACAAGGTAATCTTCCTCCAACAATGGTACCAGAGTTAAAGAAGCTTATGGATAGCGGAATCCCTATTGTCTTAGTTTCCCGCTGTTTTAATGGGTATGTACAGGAGGTATACAACTATGAAGGCGGCGGACGCCAATTAAAAGATTTTGGTGTAATTTTCTCAAATGGTTTAAATGGCCAAAAGGCAAGACTCAAGCTTCTAGTCACTTTAGAAATCACAAATGATCATGATGAACTCCAAGAAATGTTTTACAAATAAGAAAAGGGCGCGAGTATGGTCGCCGGTGTCCGAAGTTCAGGTAGCTTCAGACTAGCGGTGGCTAAATTAACGCGATTGTGGCCGAAGTTTAGGCTTCTTCAGACAAACGATGGGTAAATCAGCGCAGGGGTGGCCGAAGTTTAGGCTTCTTCAGACTAACGGTGGCTTATTCAGCGAGATTGTGTCCGAAGTTCAGGTAGCTTCAGACTTGCGGTGGGTAAATCAGCGCGGGGGTGGCCGAAGTTTAGGCAGCTTCAGACTAGCCGTGGCTAAATTAACGCGATTGTGTCCGAAGTTTAGGCTTCTTCAGACAAACGTTGGGTAAATCAGCCAGGGTGGCCGAGATTTTAGCATCTTCAGAATTGCGCTGGCTTATTCAGCGAGATTGTGTCCGAAGTTCAGGTAGCTTCAGACTAGCGGTGGCTAAATTAACGCGATTGTGTCCGAAGTTTAGGCAACTTCAGACTTGCGCTTGCTAATTATCCACGGGGGTGGCCGAAGTTTAAGCAGCTTCAGACTAGCCGTGGCTAAATTAACGCGATTGCGTCCGAAGTTTAGGCTTCTTCAGACTAACGGTGGCTTATTCAGCGAGATTGTGTCCGAAGTTCAGGTAGCTTCAGACTTGCGGTGGCTAAATTAACGCGATTGTGTCCGAAGTTTAGGCAGCTTCAGACTAGCCGTGGCTAAATTAACGCGATTGTGTCCGAAGTTTAAGCATCTTCAGAATTGCGGTGGCTTATTCAGCGAGATTGTGTCCGAAGTTCAGGTAGCTTCAGACTTGCGGTGGGTAAATCAGCGCAAGGTTGTCCGAAGTTTAAGCATCTTCAGACTAACGGTGGCTTATTCAGCGAGATTGTGTCCGAAGTTCAGGTAGCTTCAGACTAGCGGGGGGTAAATCAGCGCGGGGGTGTCCGAAGTTTAGGCTTCTTCAGACTTGCGCTGGCTTATTCAGCGAGATTGTGTCCGAAGTTTAGGCTTCTTCAGACTAACGTTGGGTAAATCAGCGCAAGGTTGTCCGAAGTTTAAGCATCTTCAGACTTGCGCTGGCTTATTCACAACAGGTGTGGCCGAAGTTTAGGTAGCTTCAGACTTGCGCTGGCTAAATTAACGCGATTGTTTCCGAAGTTTAGGCTTCTTCAGACAAACGTTGGGTAAATCAGCGCAGGGGTGTCCGAAGTTTACGCATCTTCAGACTTGAGTTGGCTAATTCAACGCAGGGGTGTCCGAAGTTCAGGTAGCTTCAGACTTGCGGTGGCTAAATTAACGCGATTGTTTCCGAAGTTTAGGCTTCTTCAGACTAGCTCTGGCTAATTATCCACGGGGGTGCCCGAAGTTTAGTCATCTTCAGACTTGCCGTGGCTAAATTAACGCGATTATGTCCGAAGTTTAGGCATCTTCAGACTAGCATTGGCTAAACTATCACGAATATGTCCGAAGTTTAGGTTTCTTCAGACACACATTACCTAAATCGCCAAGGATTTGGCTGAAGTTTAGGTTTCTTCAGACTAGCGCTGGCTAATTCACCACGGGGGTGTCTGAAGTTCAGTAAATTCCTTTATATAGTAGGTTTACGTATTCAACAACACGCTGTTGGATCTCCAACAGCGTGTTAAAGTATATTTGAGGCAATTTTCAAGCATTTTAAGTGGCACATTTTGTTAAAACGGAACCAGATAACATCATACCTTTTTTCGCACACATGCTCACAGTATTACCTGCATCCCCACACCAAAATTACGAACTTCACCCAAAGATAATTTAAAAGCGTGAACTCGTATATGAATTCACGCTAAAAATGTATTGTATTTTATTGTTTTGTCCTAATTCGTAACCTTGTCGCCCCTAATTTCTTTCTACTATTGTTTTTGCAATTAAGTCTCCATGGAAACGTCCATTTTCGATGAATATTTCATTGGCATTATTACCTGCTGCAATGACACCGGAAATGAAAATTCCCTCCACATTTGTTTCCATCGAATCTGGGTTAAACAAAGGTCTGCCAGTTTCTTTATCAATTTCAACGTTCATTTTTTGCAGAAAACTGTGATCCGGATGGTAACCAGTCATTGCAAATACATAATCATTCTTAACTGTTTTTTTCTCATTCAAAACCTCATAAATAACGGCATCTGGGGTAATTTCAACGACATCTGAATTAAACTCCATGGTAATAATTCCATTTCGTACTAAGGCTTCAAATTCTGGTAAGATCCAAGGTTTAATGCTTGGAGAATATTCGGAACCACGATATAAGACTGTTACTCTTGCATCCGCATTTGCAAGTTCTAATGCTGCGTCCACGCTCGAGTTTTTTCCACCGATAACAACGACATCCTTATCAAAATATGGGTGCGGTTCTTTAAAATAATGAAACACCTTAGCTAGATCCTCACCTGGAACATTCATATAGTTTGGATTGTCATAATATCCAGTCGCTATAATGACGTATTTTGTTTGATATTTACCCTTTGAACTAGTGATCAGGAACTCTCCATTTTCTTGCTTCTGGACTTCTGCCACTTTTTCAAACGCATTGACTCTTATTTTCTTTCGTTTCGCTACTTCACGATAATAGGCCAAGGCCTGGTTTCTTTTTGGCTTTCGACCTTCAATAATAAATGGTACATCTCCAATTTCTAATTTCTCACTTGAACTAAAAAAAGTTTGATGTGTTGGATAATGGTATATTGCATTTACAATATTCCCCTTTTCAATCACTAATGGATCGATTCCAATATTTTGCAAGGCAATTGCTGCTGCCAGTCCACAAGGACCCCCACCAACTATGACGACTTCTTCCAATTGCATGTTTGTCACTCCTACTAGTCAAAAAAAAATCTCCTACCAGAATGATAGGAGTTTTTCCTTGTCTTTGCAAATAAAATGAATCAAATTCTGTGCAATTCCTGTGCAGTCTTTTAAGCCCGTCTCAAAATAGTTGTTAAATCCAGCCTCTGAAGCGAGAAGCTTCCGCCATTTTTCTTACCCCTACCATGTAGGCTGCAAGTCTCATGTCAACACGTCTATTCTGAGCAGTTGTATAAATGTTTTCAAAGGATTTGACCATTACTTTTTCAAGTTTTTCTTCCACTTCTTCTTCTGACCAGTAATAGCCTTGGTTATTTTGAACCCATTCAAAATAAGAAACGGTAACACCACCAGCACTTGCTAAAACATCAGGTACTAGCAGAATTCCTCTTTCAGTTAAAATTTGTGTTGCTTCAAGTGTAGTAGGTCCGTTTGCAGCTTCTACTACTATGCTCGCCTTTATATTATGGGCATTCTCTTCAGTAATCTGGTTTTCGATTGCAGCCGGAACAAGAATATCACAATCAAGCTCCAACAATTCCTTGTTGGTGATTGTATCATTAAATAACTTTGTAACAGTTCCGAAACTGTCTCGACGGTCTAATAGATAATCAATATCTAAACCATTTGGATCATATAAACCACCATATGCATCTGAAATACCAATTACCTTAGCACCGGCATCATGCATAAATTTTGATAAAAAGCTTCCTGCATTTCCGAAACCTTGTACAACAACGCGGGCACCTTCCAAATCAATGCCACGCTTTTTCGCCGCTTCACGAATACAAATTGTAACTCCTTTTGCAGTTGCAGACTCACGACCATGTGATCCACCTAACACAAGCGGTTTACCTGTAATAAATCCTGGTGAGTTAAATTCGTCTATGCGACTATACTCGTCCATCATCCAGGCCATGATTTGTGAATTGGTAAATACATCCGGCGCTGGAATATCCTTTGTAGGACCTACGATTTGACTGATTGCACGAACATATCCACGACTTAATCGTTCAAGCTCGCGGAATGACATATCTCTAGGATCACAAATGATTCCACCTTTTCCTCCACCATATGGTAAGTCAACGATACCACATTTCAAACTCATCCAAATCGAAAGCGCTTTAACTTCCTTTTCTGTAACATTAGGATGAAATCGAATCCCACCTTTTGTAGGGCCTACTGCATCGTTATGCTGTGCACGATAGCCTGTGAAAATCTTAACAGATCCATCATCCATTCTTACAGGAATTTTTACGGTCATCATCCGAATCGGCTCTTTTAATAGTTCATAAACTTCCTCAGGGTACCCTAATTTTTCTAATGCCTTATGTATAACTGTTTGTGTAGATTTGAGGACATCCATCTTTTCTTCATTATTCTGCCCTGAAATGTCCTTTTTGTTTTCGGCTACCATTTGTAAACCTCCCAAGATTTTTCCAATTCCATTAGAGGATGTTCAAAAAGCGCGGTGAACATGGCGAATCAAATTTCTCTTATTGTCCACCTTTCCAGTCACTAGTATACACCTTCCATATGTTTATGCAAGATGAAAAATGAAGAATCTTCATTTTTCTTTCAAAATTGTAAATGAGTTTACAATTTGAGATTTTATAGCTAACCATAAAAGAAAAACCCCTAATCTAGGTTAGAGGTCTTCCCTATTTTTTTATAAAATACTTGTAAATTTCTTTCATTGCATTTTCTTTAAAAAGTATTTTCCCATATTCATGTACCCGATATTTTGTAATAGTTGCAGGATTGCCAAACTCAGCTAAAATAGCAATGACGTTCTCAGTTTGGAGTGTCAAATTATCTTCAAGCAGTAAATAAAAATAGCCTTTAAATGAATATAATCTTCCACCATCTATTGATAAACTTTTTAATCTGGTTGAAAGTTGGATTACATCTTCAAATGAGTGAAACTCATAAAATATGTCTTTACTTTCATCAAGCGTAACCTGCATTTCAATATAATCTTCATCCATAAATTCTTCGTCTTCAAGGTCACCTACTGAATTAGTAACGATGATCACCATACCTTGAGCTTGTAAAGAATACACTTCTACAGCAATAGGACCATCGGCTTCAAAGCCTAATTCGATACTTGCTTCTTCGATCATATCTCGGAATAATTGGTGGACCTTAAGCGAATCCGACAAAAGATCATCTTTAGTGAGGCCACGATCAACCAGATCATCGAATGTTAGAAAAATCTTGATTTTATTATAAGTTAAGCGTTCGAGACGCATTAAAAAACCCTCCCTCACCATCACACCTACAGCAACCGTTTCTTTATTTTATGAAAGAATATAAATTATGTTCTAGGAATTAGCGTTGTTAGGACTTTTTTTGCAACGTCTATTCACTTTGTGATGATTGTAGGATAAGTAAATGTGTTTCAGGTGGTGCACCGAGCCTGAGTGGAACACCGGATGTTCCATATCCATTACTTACGAAAATGGTCGTTTCATTTTTGTGTTCTACCCCGCCTTTAGGATAAAGTCCAAATTTCCAAAACCGGATTTGTCCACCATGGGTGTGTCCAGATAATAGAAGACTTATCCCTTGTTCAGGTTGAAGTTCACTTTTAATTTCCGGATTATGGCTAACCAAAATTTTAAAATCCACGTCATCCCCTGCGTCTAGAAGAGCAAGGTCCAAACGACTTCTGCCTTCCCTCAAATCATCTATTCCTAAAAGAGCGAGCTTTTCTCCCTCACCCGTTTCAAAAAACATAGCTGTGTTATCAAGAATTTTAATTCCCATACTTAAAAGAAGAGAATCGAGTTCATGGTAATCAACTTCATAGTCGTTATTTCCCCATACAAAGTAAGTCGGCCCAACCATTTTTATTAATTGAAGGTTTTTCTCCACTCTTTCAAACGGTACTCCCTTTTCAGTTAAATCTCCTCCAATTATAACAATGTCTGCTTTCCCTTTTACCTCATTGATTATATTTTCTGAAACCTCTCTTCTGTGAATATCTGAAATGAAGAATATGGTAATCTTTCCAAAGCTTTTTGGAAAGTTCGTAAATGTAAGTGTATTCGTTATAACACGGTCCTTTCTTGCTTCACGCCACATATAGAAAAGGAGTATTATTCCAATTAAAAGTATACCGTAAAAAAATAGTATGGTCACGATTTTGCCCTACCTATCTAACAGCTTTTTACTTTAATTCATTCGGAGTTTGAACTTTGTCTGTATAAAGGTAAATCTACAGTAATGATACCATAAATAATGGAAAAGGCTATCAATAAAAAGGTTTGCCAAGGCCCAAATATAAATAAAATGAAATAGCCTCCTACTAAAGTTACAGGGTAGATTAATTGCATAAATGAAAAACGATTACCTTTAACCATGTGGTAAAAGTTTTCAATGACACCCTTAATTAACACTGAATGAGCTAAAAACCCAATAAAAAAACAAATCATTAAGATGACAAACAGGAACGGGTTTATGATAAAACTTGTCAACAATTGTGGTATTTCAATGATGGAAGTTCCTGATGTTAAAAAGATGATCATAAACCCGCAAAAAAATCCAATCACTTCATATAAAAATTTATACATACCCCCATCTCCTTCATATTAAGATTATGAAGAGAGCATGGAATAGATACAAATTTTCCTATTCCATGTTTAAAATAATTTCCTAGTCATTTTTTTATTTCTCCAGCCATAAAGTAAACTGATATCGTTTTGTATATCGACATCAAGGAGGTTGTTTCATGTTTACTACTAGGAAGGTCTATTACCCCTATATAAGCCCTTTTGACCCTTGCAAACCAATCATATGTAAAACCTACGTTACCCCTCCAAATCTATATATACCATTTCAACCAGCAAACCTACCACAATTCTCACCCAGGGAAGCATTATTTGCGGGTACGCTTTGGAAAGCCTTTTACGATCCGTATTTTGGGCCATATGAACCGAAAAGGGAGGCTGAGAGTAAATGAATCCTAAACAGATGCCCCCAGAGTATTATGCGTTATTAGAGGATTTACAGGCATTGGATTTTGTCTTAGTAGAACTCACCTTGTATCTAGATACCCATCCAAATGATTTTGAAGCGATCCAACAATTTAATACTGTTTCTCAGCAACGAAGAAAGATTGCAAAGGTTTATGAAGAAAGGTTTGGGCCATTAACTCAGTTTGGACGTTATAGCTATTCCAAATATCCCTGGAACTGGGACGACGAACCTTGGCCATGGCAGGTTTAACAAAATAATCTTTTGTTTAACAAGGGGAGGATTAACGTATGTGGATATATGAAAAAAAGCTACAGTATCCTGTCAAAGTAAGTACGTGTAACCCAGCTTTAGCTAAATTATTGATTGAACAATATGGCGGTGCTGACGGTGAGCTAGCCGCTGCATTACGTTATTTAAATCAACGTTACACCATACCAGGTAAAGTGATTGGATTGTTGAATGATATTGGAACTGAAGAATTTGCTCATTTAGAAATGATTGCGACAATGGTGTATAAACTTACAAAAGACGCAACCCCAGATCAGTTAAAAGCAGCTGGTCTTGCACCACACTACGTGAACCATGATTCCGCACTATTTTACAATAATGCTGCAGGCGTACCATTTACAGCATCATATATCCAAGCAAAAGGAGACCCAATTGCTGATTTATATGAAGATATTGCAGCTGAAGAAAAAGCAAGAGCCACCTATCAATGGATTATTAATATGAGTGATGATCCGGATTTAAATGATAGTCTTCGATTCCTTCGAGAACGTGAAATCATACATGCTCAACGATTTAGAGAAGCGGTTGAAATTCTTAAAGATGAAAGAGACAAAAAGAAATTTTTCTAAATGAGTAAATAGCTGAATGCTAAATTCAGCTATTTACTTTCATGATATAAATTCACATCATATTCTTTTTTCATCATTTCAAAAACCCTCTGGCGCTCACGCCATTGTACCGGTTCTTTCCACAAGTCCTTACTCTTATCAACAATTTCACATCGAATTGCATGATATTTATCTTCAGCTTCATCTTTCTTTTTATCAACATAGCGAATTCCACCATAAAGTCCACCGATGATAAATACAAACATAAAATATATGGAACCGTCGAGAAATATACTAATCATCAATTCGGTTGAATGGCTATAAGGAAGGACTATGGTTTTATACACATATACTAAAAAAACCGACGATAAAAAAAGTGCAATAAGCTTCATATAATAGGCTCTTGCCTTTAATTTTTCAAATTTTCTCTTTTTCTCAACCGAATGTTGAAGCATTTGCTTTGTTACATCATCCGTATATTCATTTAATTCCTTAATTTTTTCTTCTATTTTCAATCCCCCCAAACCATATACTTCTAGAATGACCTATTATAAAATATGTGCTTGTACATCTGGATATGTCTGCACAAAAAAAATAACGCGAAAACCTCGCGTTATTCATTCGTTTATTTTAATTGGAATTTCTAAGACTTGACCTTCAATAACGGTTTCACCATTTAAATTATTCCATCTTTTTATTAACTCTTCACCAGAGCGACTATTATAATATTTCATCGATATCCGGAATAATGTTTCATCGGCTTTTACCGTATGATATTTCACATTATAACGGTCCTTAGGCTGTTCTTGAACCGGTTGCTTTACCTCGTCTGTATTTGATTTATTTGCTTCAACCTTTTGAACCGCTTCTTCTTTAGTTTCCTCTTGGTTGTTGACTTCTGATTGTTTTGCTTCGTTTGGTTCAACCGTTTTTTGTTCTTGTTCAGCTGGTTCTTGTTCTGTCTCTATTTCTTCAGTTGGTGTTTCTTCCTCATCATTTTCAGGATTACGAAAGGCATCTTCTTTATCTTCATAGCTGATACTTTCAAAATTTGCACTCTTTTTTAGCGGACTTGCCTCCAGTTTTTCAGGATTCGTATTAAATTTATAGCTGAGAATTGCAATAGGAAGTAAAATAAATAATAGAGCTAATAAACGAATAATCGGATATTTAATCTTAAATTTTGTTTTCTTTTTCTTTTTATTATGAATTTCACTTCGAGATGGTAAAGTCGAAGTTCTTCTTCGTTTATTAACTGACGTTTCTTCTCCTTCAGGATGCTTCATGACGATACCCCCTCTTTTTGATCACGCAAATAATCTTTTCTAAGCTTTACTGCTAAAATAAAATCAATCCAAAAATGAGCATAAACGGTAATCCAAAGATTTGCATAGACCTCATAGATATATCCTAATAGAAAGCTTAAAAGAACTACAGATGTCAATAGAACCCACTTATGTAAATAACGGACATGTAATAAAGCAAATATCATACTAGCTATAACCAGTCCAAAATGGGTTTGAATGACACCTCTAAATAAAATCTCTTCCGCAAAGGAAATCAATAGGCATAAAATAAAAATATGTGGAATACTTCTTGTTTGAAAGATTCTCTCATTAATACCGCCATCATCGTACATTGCCTCCGGAAGCCATTTTACAAGCAAAAAATCTATAATTACAACAGATACTGCAAATCCAGAACCAACAAGGAGAATATTCCAATCCTTCCAATTCCAAAGTTCCATAAATGATGACCAATGATCAAATAGGAAAAACCCAAGCACTAGAGACAAAATTAAAAGAATTGCTTGTGTTAGATAAAGGTGAAAAACTATTTCTTTATCTGGTAAGTTTTTGATAATATCAGCTTGGCGCCTACTCATAATTTTCACCCATTTCTATGGAAGATACGATGCAATTCTTGTCTCCAAGATGGTAGCTCCCACCCACTTACTTCTTTACCGCTTCGTTTGTACAGTTCTAAGTCAATTCCGCATAAATCACAGCAAGATGATGGTCTCATTTTTAGGCTTTCATCGAAGTAAGATAAAATAGCTTCCCTTCGACATCCCTGAGTCTCTAACCATCTCTCCATCAGTTTAAGTTTGCTGTACTTGTATGAATATCGTTTATTTGCAGCTTCCTCTATAATTTCAACTTTCTGCTGAGTGTTGAGTTCGTACTCCATACCATCATCTATTTCCAGGTAAAATTGAATAAATCGCCATTGAACTTCAGACACACCGAATGTTGAATAAAAATACTCTTCAACCGATTTTGTATTTGTAAATTTCCCTTTTGATTGTATCTCATTATTAATGTATTCGATTATTTGATGAGTTTGTTCTTTCGTTGGAAACTCATATTTAAGTAAGACTTCAGGTATTTCTCTGTCAAGTTCACTATGAAGTAGTATTGCAATACTTGATTTTCCGTCCCTGCCAGCACGCCCCATTTCCTGTAAATATGCCTCTACTTGTGAAGGGTAATGGAAGTGAATGACAAATCGGATATCAGACTTATTCACACCCATCCCAAATGCATTTGTGCAACAAATAATGGATAGTTGATTATTTAAAAATTGCTCCTGGATCAACATTCTTTTTTCCTGTTCCATTCCACCATGATAATAAGCAACTCGGTCAAAGCCTTCATCTTTTAAAAATTGGGCAATATTTTCGGCCCATAGTCGACTTGAAAAATAAATAATTCCTGGCCCTTGCAAATCTTTTAGATAATTCAAGAGCAAATCTTTCTTTTCCTCCATCGAATTAACCTTTTTCACCATTATTGCAATATTTGGTCGATCGATCGAGTGGATGTGCATTTTCGGGTCATTCAATTTTAATGTCCTGCTAATATCCCCTAGAACCTCTTTTGTAGCTGTAGCGGTTAACGCTAAACAAGGTGGGGAACCGATTTCACGGCGAATCTCGCCCAATCGGGAATAGTCTGGACGAAAATCATGTCCCCATTGCGAGATACAATGTGCTTCATCCACCACAAACATAGAAAAACGAATTTCTTTTAATCGATTTAATATAAATTTTGACTGGAGAATTTCTGGGGAGGCAAAAATATATTTATAGTTGTGCAAACTCGAAATAACCTTACGTTTTCTTTCGATCGATAAAAAACTGTTAAGGGCAATTACCCTTTTTTCACCCATTTTTTTTATTTGAAGAACCTGATCTTCCATAAGTGCAACAAGTGGTGAAATGATAAGTACACTACCATCGAGAATTTGAGCAGGAAGCTGATAACACAGTGATTTCCCTCCACCAGTTGGTAAGAGGGCCATGACATCATGTTCAGCTAAAATATCTTCTATAATTTCCTTTTGCCCTTCTCGGAACGTAGAATGATTAAATTTTTCTTTTAAAACTAAATTAAGATCCATGTTTACCACCAAATCTTGCAAGGACTAGCCTAATTTCAAAATACGAGATGTCAATTGACAATTTTTCCTTTAAAGGTCGTAATTGCTTTACATTTAATGTCTTATATACAGATAAAATCTGCTGCTGATGCTCGTGAGTAACGAAACGGTCAATTGAAAAATCAGGTTTTTGATGTGTAACTTCTACAATATGATCTTCAATTGTATTCCGTTTTAGATTTCGAATGATTCCAATTTCATCGATTGTTTTACCCTGTAATAGCAATTGATACGTTTTCTTTGTTGAAACTGTTAGCAATACTTCCTCTTGATGATTAGCCTCGATCATAGAACCTAGAAGAGGGAAACTGTGCCTATTCATTTCAAGATGATGAATGATTGTATGTAAGGTATGTAAAAAGAGAACCTGGCACCATATTTCATCCTCACCAAGTAAAGAACTAATCTGATCGATAGTATAGCCAATTCTCGCTGAACTGGTCAGCCTCATGACAAAAATAGTTGATTCAAGCTCTGTGACCATTTCAAGGACCGACAAAACCTCATTGTAAATGGCTTCTGATAATGTAAATCGAGTATGTCCATACTTAATTAAGAATCCTTTTACCCAGTCAACAATTGAATCCTCTTGTTGGATAGGAGTATACTGTTTTTTCCCATTTACTAAATTCGACAATACCTGCGTTAACAATGAAAGCCTACGCCATAGTAAGATGGATTGTTCATTGTGCTTCCAACCATTTAAATGGGGAGGAATCGGTTTGTTTTCAAATTCCTTTTTTAATACACGTTCACCTAGAGATGTAATGGTAAATTTATTACTTGAAGCTGTTATTTCTTCAATTAGAGCATGTTCACGAAGGATTTGTATTTCCTTCTCAACCTGTTCCCTTCCGATCGGCCTTAGAATACCGAATAAAGGAGTGAGACCAAATAAATTCGCATCCCCAATCGTTTGGGAGGATTTTTTACCGTTCAACAAGTGATGAATCCCATAAACAGTGCGTTCACCATCTAGTTTATGCAAACTATACAAGATTAAGATTGAACGATAAGTAATGTTCACGGTTTCTCCCCCCCTTTAAACGACGAAATAGATGGAAAATTGTCGAACGAATGTTACTATTATTTTATCAAATAATAACGAAAAGTGGGATGTTTTCGTGTGGAATTATGAACATGCTTGTCAAACGAGAAAAACCCCTTTAGAATAAGCAATCTCACTATATATTTTTATTGAAAAGTTTTGTGAACAGCTATACAATGAGTATGAGGAAGCTGTTTCCATGCTATTAGGAAGTAGGATGGGGAACTACTATAAATATACATTTTATACATGTAACGATTTTTTGGGAGGTAAAGTACACATGGCAAAGTATACCATTGTTGACAAAGAAACTTGTATCGCATGTGGTGCATGTGGTGCAGCTGCACCTGACATCTACGATTACGATGATGACGGAATCGCATTTGTAACACTTGATGATAACCAAGGAATTGTAGAAATTCCAGAAATATTAGAGGAAGACATGATCGATGCTTTTGAAGGTTGCCCAACGGATTCCATTAAGGTAGCCGACGAGCCATTCGACGGTGATCCACTAAAATTTGAATAGTCCTTATATTAAAAGAAGAACCCTTTCGTTTTAGGGTTCTTTTTTTATAATGGCAAAAAGCAGGCAATGCCTGCTTTTTGTCGTTCGTTTATCCGAGTGGAACTTCAATGCGTTCCCCTTTTTCAAATGTCATTAAGGTTTTGTAGCCTACACTTTTAGCTAGTTCAATTGCTTGATCAAAATCTGCTCCTACATCCTGTGGTCGATGTGCGTCTGATGACAAGACGATAGGAATGTTTTTGTTAAAGCACATTTGCAGTAGTCGAGGATCTGGATAAAGCTTTCCAATAGGCTTTCGTAATCCAGCTGTACTAATTTCAACGCATGTTTTTGAGTTCGCTAATGCGGTAGTTGCACGATCAAATTGATGCAGGAGAAACTCCTCATCTTCAGGAATATATTTAAAAATTTTGACTAGATCAATATGGCCGATAATATCAAATAGGTTTGATTCTGCCAATGTAATCACCTGATCATAATACTTTGTATATGTATCATGTAGATCCCTTTTATCCCATTCTTCACGGAACTCCGCAAGGTCAATTCCAAAATCGCCAACCCAATGAATGGAGCCAATTACATAATCAAAATCATAAGAAGAAATGAATTTTTCCATTTCTGCATGCTTTCCAGGTGTATAATCCATTTCAATTGACATCTTTACATCAATATTATTTTTCCAGGCAAGCTTAAATAAATCTACATAATCCTTCATGTCATAATATCTTCTTGCATCAACCCAAGGATTACTCAGAATATCTTTTGTCTGATAAAAATGATATGCGTGTTCAGAAATCCCAAAATGGTCAATTTTTTTTACCTTTGCTTCGTCAATAAACTTCATTAAATAGTCTAATTCAAGCGTTCCAAGCTCTAAATGATTGTGATAATCAGTTCGCATAACGAATCCCCCCAAAGTTTTTCTTATTATACATGAACTTGTCACTATAGGGGAATAGAAAAGCTCAAAATTATTTAGGATTTTTCGACAATTAAAATTTGATTTGGAAAAATTAAATCATCTGTTAACTGATTTAACATTTTGATTTCTTCAACTGATAAACCTACCCTATTCGCAATTACTGATAATGAATCCCCAGCCCTCACTGTATAGGTTTCAAGCTTTTTTGAAACTTCAACGCCCTCTTTTTCCAATTCCATTAATGTAGGAACTAGAATTTGTTCATCGGTTAGCATATAAAGAGGGTCAATCGCATTATTTCTAGAAGCATTCCATTCTCCATTATGTACTTCAAAATGTAAATGTGGACCTGTTGAATTGCCCGTACTACCGATATGACCAATTAATTGACCTTTTACGACCTTTTCTCCTTCTTGAACATTTCGCTTACTTAAATGTGCATACACTGTCTCATATCCATTAGGATGCTCAATAAAAACGACATGCCCATATGAACCCTTGTAATATGATTTTTTCACGATTCCTTCCTCAACCGTATATATGTGATCACCAAGTGGAGCAGCGATATCTAAGCCCTTGTGATTCCCCTGTCTCGTTCCGAATGTATCAGTGATTCTCCCTATGACTGGCCATGCCCATTCCTCTGTTGCGGTGTTACTAGGTAGTTCATGTGCGATGACATTACGTCCTCCCATAAAGAGTAATCCTGTACAAACTGCTAAAATAGCAACAATTGCAAATCGTTTACCAAACATTTTGATCCTCCTCAAAATATTGAACAAAGATACTATGAAAATGTGAACCCGTTATGTTTAGATTCAAGGACACCCCCTATCTAACATTTTCTCTATTTACTAAGCAAATAAGGGACACCCTTACATTATTTGAAAAATTTTCTTAAATTATGTAAATAAAGTAATACTTTTCATAACCAAGAAGGTCATGCTGCCTAGTTACACCTATCCAAATCATATATTTAAAGCAAAAAAAAAAGAGACAACTTCGTGTCTCTTATTGCAATTGAATTAGATTTGGTGCGAGTGGTACAGGTACCTGTTCCCCTATTCTCACATCACCAATTTGGTCAATATTTCCATAAAAAGTAACAGTCTCAAAATTAAACTCTTTAGCGGTTAGCATAATTGCATCTAGCATAAGGATATAATTATCTGTATTCTCTAAGTCCGAGTCATCACTAAAATGAATTTCTAAATTAGAACCATCTGCTTTAATTTGTTTAATTTCAGATATAATTGGTGGATGTAGGTTATAATCGCCTTGTTTAGCCTCCACTTTCATAGCTTCCAGTGCTTGTTCAATCGTATTAAAATCCTCATAAGTTAAAGCTAATATTTTGCGGTCTGAACTATCATTTATATAATACAGGTATGCCTTTTTGGTATCTTTTTCAACATCAATATAATTCTCAATGATACCCGTTTGCCCGATAGTAATTCCTTGTTGATTATTTTGGAAAAGTTCAACATGTTGATAGTCTTCTAACAAATAACGGAACGAACTAATTGTATGTGAAAATTCTGCAGCTTCAGCAGTAGCAAAAGACTCAGTATTAATTGAGTTATTTACGTCCACCCTTACAGCTTTTGAATTGTCTTTCGTTACAACTTCTGAAAAATCCTCAAAATATGAATTTGATATTTCGTCAATGCCCCATTCCTTGTTTTTACGAATAACTTCATTTACTCTTGGAACTGTCTTTTGCCATTGTTCAACAACATTTTCCCCGTTAGAATCGACGATTACCGAAACGACAGAAGGAAACATTACACCGCCCAAATACACACCATATGTTAGAAGGACTTCATTTTCCCCTACAGTTTTTACAGCGTAACTATTGCTTGGCTGTCCCTCAAATGAATATATTCCAGCCTCTTCATCTTGTTGTGGTTCCTCTTCTTTTTGCAATGTGCTAAATGATTCGTCCTTTGATGATGCTTCTCTATTCTCTGAATCCATAGTAATGTTTGTATTTTCTCTTGCCATTTGTGCTGAGTCGAAGCTTGAACTGTTCATATTATTAATGAAAGAAGGAGCTAAGATGAATAATAGAAGCGCTGCTGCTGCAGATGCAAGGGTAGGGACAAGCCACATTTTTCTCTTTTTCTTATTCATTTTAAGGGTTATATTTTGATAAATCTCTTGTGGCTTCCGTTTGTCTTTTACACCTGGCATTTGCGTAAGCATCTGCTCGAGTTGTTCATCACTCCACTTTGATTTTTTCATCATCTATCCCCTCCTTTACGCCTGATTCCTCCATATACTTCTTTAATACCTTTAGACCTCTGTGCTGAGTTGTCTTGACTTTACTCTCCGTCCACCCTAAAGCTTCAGCAGTCTCTGCAATCGAAAGTGATTGGATATATCGTAATATCAGTACCATACGCTGATCTGTTGTACAGTTTTCCAAGCAACGGTACATCATTTGAACTTGTTCATTTTGCAATGCTATTTCTTCCGGAAGTGGTGCAAAATCTTTTACCTCTTGACGACTCCAATCAAAGGAATCCATTATTCGCTGTTTCCACCCTTTTTGTTTCCGGAACGAATCAATCGCGACATGTCTTGCAATTGAAAACAACCATGTTTTTTCACTACTTTTTCCTTCGAATCTATCATATGATTTTAAAACTCTTATATAAACTTCCTGAACGAGATCTTCAGCTTGTTCACGATTTTTTACCATATAAAATAAGAAGGAGAAGACATCGTGATGATACTTTTCATATAGTTCCTCAAACAAGGAATCCATTTGCAAATCCTCCCGTTCATTTCATTAGTCGAATGTTTTATAAAAAAAGTTACACTCCCAATATAGTATGAATTAATAAAAAAAGGAAGAATATTTTGGTAATATTCTTCCTTACTTTGCAATTGTTACATTTTTTAAAAATAGTAATCTCAAGATTGGATATAGTATGAGAAAAAATACTCCGTTTCCAATTGCATGACTCATATCAAATGGTAATCCAGCTAAGTAATAGGCAAAGAACTTACCCGAGAATAAATAGAGAGGAATTGAGATGACAAAGCCATATAAGAAACCACAGAATACTGCATATATGGCTAATAATATGACAGGAATTCGATCTCGATACTTTCGTAATGCACCGCTGATTAACCCAATTATCCCCCATGCTATGATTTGGCCAATAGTCCATAAACCCATTCCCATTACAAGATTCGTTAATATAGAACCAAAAACAGCAACAATCACACCATAGATGGGACCCAAAAATAAGCTAGTTATCACGATAATCGCTGTCATAGGCTGAACATTCGGAAGGAATGTAAATGTAATACGACCTACAACGGACAATGCGATTAGCATCGATAAGAGCGTTAAGTTTTTAACGGATAAATTCATTATTCCCACTTATGGAGATCGAATTCGATCTTATCTTCAGGCTCTAATTTGTATTCATTAGCTCCTACCATAGCTTCTTCACCATTAACAGAATAAAACCATGATGTCTTTTCTTCTTCACTTCCTGCAACGCCATTAATGCTGGCAACAAAAGCACCATCGAATTGTGTTTCGACGTCAAAGTTTGCTTCCATGATGTCCATAACTGTAACTTCTTTTCCTGATTCAATTTTAATTTCTTTTTCTTCAATGATTTCTTCACCATTGTTTTTGGATATAACGACTGTAACAATCTCTGCTGCTTCTTCTTTATCTACAGTTTCAGCTTTGTTGTTGGAAGATTCATTTGTAGATGGGGCATTGCTGCATCCAAATAAAATTCCCAATGATAGTAAAGAAACTAATAGTTTTTTCATGTTTCTAGCTCCCCTTTTGTTAAAATATGTGTATGAATAAGTGTGTTATGCACCTAACATCGAATCAAATGCGCCTTGGCGTATTTGCGCCCGAGTTTTAGGCCCACAGGAAGTGGGTCATAAAGACGTTGCCACAGGATGTGGCGTTCTTAGTCTTTGATCTTACAGATCGAAAATTTCCTTTGAAAAGTCGTGTTATCCGCCGGAGGCTATTATTTTATTTCGCAGAAGTGTCTTGCTTCTGCGGAATAAAATAATAAAAGCTCACCCTTGGGGTGAGCTTTGAAGATATAACAGAAAAACAACAAAAAAGCATGGTGTTTTAACGCAAATTCCCGCACCCCGGAGAATTAAAAAAGGAATGAATTAGGCAGGTCTACTGACTTAAGCTTCTTCCTACTTTGAGTCCTTCCCATATGTTGAACAGCATTTGCCATCCAGTCATACAGTGGTTTTTCTCATTTCGTCCACTTTTACAGTTGCGGGGGCAGTTCTGGATTTACACCAGATTCCCTTTTAAGTCTTAGAGAGAATAAAGAAATATCTACATTCTCTGACACCTAAGATTCAATAAATATTTAATTTTCTATTTAACAATCCCTATATTACAAGAAGAGTTTTTATTTTACAAGGAAATTGTTTCTTATGGAACAAGAATCTTCGCCATGTTCTTTCAAATTATTCACTTTTTCGAGGGATTACGAATGTAAATGTCGTTCCTTCACCAAGCTTACTATGGACTGATATATTCCCGTTGTGTGCACTAACAATGTTTTTTACAATCGCAAGCCCTAAACCAGTACCAGATTTCCCTCTTGTTCTAGCCTTGTCCGCTTTATAGAAACGTTCAAATACAAAAGGTAAATCTTCTTCTGGAATACCAGAACCTGTATCTTTAATATCAACTTTTATTGAGGTTTCTTGACCAGTAACATGTACTTCAACCTGACCATTTTCATCGGTATGTCTAATCGCATTATCAATTAAGTTTGTAAAAACTTGCTCAATGCGATCAGAGTCTATATAAATTTCACCAATTTCGTCTACCTTTTTTGCAGTTAGAGTTATTTGATTATCCTTAGCTAAACCTTGAAATTTCCGAATCACACGATTAATAAGGGTATCGAAATCAACTTTTTCTTTATTTAAGGTAATATTCCCTGATTGCATTCTAGCTAAATCTAATAATTCGTTGACAAGTCGACCCATTCTTAATGACTCATCATAGATGACTTTGGTAATTTCCTTTCGCTCCTCCTCGGAGCTCGCTATGTCATCCATAATTGCTTCACTATAGCCCTGGAGCATTGCGATCGGAGTTCGCAGTTCGTGAGAAACATTTGCAATAAAATCTTCACGTAGCTTGTCCAAACGTCTTTCCTCCGTCATATCGCGAAGTACTGCAACGGCACCCCTTATATACGTCTGATTGTAAAGCGGACTCATTAAAATAACCCATGTTCTACCTTGAAGACTAATTTCAATAAATTGCTCCTTTTCAAATGTAACGGAACGTTGAAATAAATCCTTGACCTCTGGTGGAAGCTCCTGACCAACGTCCTGATACATACCTTGTTGGTAATACCAAGCTTGCAAAAAGCGTTCTGCAGGAGGGTTTGTTACCAATATCGTGCCATCACGATTTAAAGTGATAACTCCGTCCGCCATACTATTTAATATGCTTGCAAGTTGCTCTTTCTCCTGATTAAGGGCATTTATGTTATATTTCAACTGCCTCCCCATTTGGTTTAGTGCCATTCCTAAAGCGCCAATTTCGTCATGAGTTAGTATAGGAACCTTTGTATCAAATTTCCCTTTAGCTACTTCAGTAGCGGCTTCCCGCATTTTCCGTAACGGAGCTGTAATACGAGTTAATAGGAAGAAGGCAAAAACTGTGGTTAGGACAATTCCGATACCAGCAGCCAATATTATGAATTGAGTTGTATCCCTGGTAGTCTTTTGAACTACATCTAAGGATTGATAGAGAAAAACTGCACCCATCTGATCATTTTCGATGTGAAGTGGGGCACCAACCACAAATAGTTCTTGTCTTTGCTCTTGTGAAGTTTTTTCATTCTCTGTTAGTTTTATCTTTTTGCTTGCGTTTTGATCGTTTGTAATAACACGTTTAAGATCTGGGTCTTCTGTAATAACTGTAACGGGAATGTTGGGTACAGCCGCTCGATCTGGAGATACCCATAACGTGTTTTCGTCTGCTGCTATAATAACCTTTGTTTCATCATTCACAAGCTCCCACGCAAGGGTCCTAGCTACATTTTTATCCTCATGCTGCTCCATAATAACAGCAATATTAGCAGCAAGTTGAGTTAAACTTCTTTCAGCTTCTTGGATATGGTAATTCTCAAAATACTCCATGAAGAGTATTGTTAAAACAAATAACACAAAGGAAAACAGTAAAAGAATGGTTGCCCATAGTTTTCCTACTACACTTCTCCAAAATTTCATTCTTGGCCGACCTCAAATTTATAACCTACGCCCCATACAGTTACTATCATTTTTGCTGCATCCTGAGACACTTTATTTAACTTTTCACGCAAGCGTTTCACATGTGTATCTACAGTACGCAAATCACCAAAGAATTCGTAATGCCATACTTCTTTTAATAGTTGTTCACGGTCAAATACTTTGTCAGGTGATTTTGCTAAAAAGCATAAGAGTTCGTATTCCTTCGGTGTTAAGCCTACTTCCTTGCCATCTGCAAGCACACGGTGTGCATCATTATCAATTGTTAGATGAGGAAACACGATTACATCTTTAGCAGTTGTTTCAGTTTGAAGATAGGTTGTAAGTGAGGCCCTTCTTAGCAAAGCTTTTACTCGAAGAACAACTTCTCTTGGACTAAATGGCTTCACTATATAATCATCAGTACCGACTTCAAAGCCTTGCACGCGGTTTACTTCTTCTCCTTTTGCAGTAAGCATAATAATTGGAGTTGATTTTTTCTCACGCAAATCGCGGCATACCTCAATTCCGTCTTTTTCTGGCATCATGAGGTCTAATAGAATAAGGTCATAATCATTTTTCAAAGCCTTTTCTAAGGCAATATTTCCATTCTCCGCTTCTTCAATTACATAATTTTCTCTTTCTAAATACATTTTAAGTAAACGACGAATTCTTTCTTCATCATCGACAACTAAAATTTTCGCTTCATTTTCCATTTTCTTATTCCTCCATTTTCTTTCCGAAAGAATATTTCTCTACAACACTATCGTACATAAAAATTTCATAATTTGCTATAACATATATCACACTAGTTTATCCAATGAGAGAAAAGTCGATAATTCGCCACAATAAATGTTAGATAAAAAACCTTCATCACATGATGAAGGCTTCTTTTCTTATGCGTATGAGTGTAATCCAGCGATAACTAAATTTACAAATATAGTATTAAACATAATAATGAAGAATCCAACGACCGCAAGCCATGCAGATTTTTTACCATGCCAGCCTTTTGAAAGCCTCAAGTGTAAAAATGCTGCATAGAAGAGCCAAGTAATAAGTGCCCATACTTCTTTGGGATCCCAGCCCCAGAAGCGAGTCCATGCAATTTGCGCCCAAATCATTGCAAAAATTAACGCGCCTAACGTGAAAACTGGAAACCCAATTGCTACTGAACGGTAACCAATTTCATCCGTTAAGTCTAGGTTTAATTTTCTTGTTAAAGGCTGTAGAGCTGCACCTACTCGTTTACGTAAAATCAAACGAAGTAATCCATATAGTATAGATCCTGAAATTATTGACCAAAGTAATGTATTTACTTTTCTAGCACTTAATAAGGCAGGTAATTCAATCCCGCTAGAAAACTTGCCATCTGTTAGTAATTCGCCTTCATTAGGTACTACCAAAGCAGGTAATTTATATACCATCTCAGCTTCAACGCCGTCTTTATCGACCCATGAAAACACAGATTCATATTTCATAGCTCCAAATGCAGTTGAAATGGCTACAAATCCAACAACAACAACTAATGTATACATAACAAATTCTAACCAGAATGTTTCCTTGCTTTTAACAGACTGATCTACACCTTTTAAAAGATAAAGGATTCCTGCGACAAAACTTATTGAAAGAATTGCTTGCCCTAATGCCGCTGTTGTAACGTGAATGTGGAGCCAGTCACTTTGTAAAGCTGGAATTAATGGAGAGATTTCTCTTGAAAACATACTTCCATAAGCAATAACTAATAATGCAATCGGTAAAGTAAACAGTCCTAAAATACTTGTTTTATATATAAAGTAAATAATGATAAACGCTAGGACTAGCATCATACCGAAAAATGTAATAAATTCAAATAGGTTACTTACTGGTGCATGTCCTGCTGCAATCCATCTTGTAAAAAAATAGCCTAACTGTGCAGCAAATCCAATGATTGTAATAGAAATTCCGACATGGGACCAGCGGTTAAATCCATTTGAACTTTTTTTATCTCGAATCGCTCCACCAAATACAAATGTTGCCACAAGATAGAGAATAAAAGCAGCATATAGTAAATTTGAACTTAATTCAGCCATTTTTATCCCTCCTTACTTTCCTTATTTTTCGCATCAACTTGATCGATAGGTTCGGCGATTCCGGTATCGGCCAAAACATAACGAATTTCATTTTTCAAACCAAACCAGTTTTTATTTGTATGTCCTGCAACAATAACTTCATTATTTTTTCGCTGAATCCAGATCCGACGATGATGCCAGTATGATCCTTGAATAACACCAATCATAAAGATTGCACCACCCACAGCAAGTAACCATAAAGTAAAGTCTCTTCTAACTGTTAATCCAGATACATTCTTCATATCAATACCAGAAAAAGCCATTTTATACTTATTCTCACCCACAGGTTCGATATTTTGCTGAATAGCTACGAAACTGATTTCACCTTCTGGTTTATCCGGAGCATACATTTTAAATACGAATGCTGGGTTATTTGGAATCTTTGTTTTTGTGGCAGGCTCCCCTTCATCATTAAAATAGAAATCAGGGAAATAGCTTGCTAACTCGATTGAATATCCATTACCTAAATCATATTTATCTTGCGGATCTGTTAAGTTAATTGTAATTGAACCAAATTCCTGGTTCGTCTCTTTATCTACCATTGTAAAGGACATCGTGCTAAATTCATTTAATTTATAATCAACTTGGTAGACTGCATAATGGTCATGCTTTAATGGTTCATTTACTCGAATTTCATGAGATTTAACTTCTTTTAATTCTGGTTCCACCCCAGGAATAATTTCATCTGTTCGTTCGAATAAAGTAACATCTGTTTGATAGTTTTTAACTACCATTGCATTTCCGGCAAGTTCAATCGCTTCATCAAATACTTCTTTTTCTTTGCCCTTCTCGTAAACTTCTACAAGAAATCGTTCACTCTTTAAGTAATATTTCCCATCTGTTCCTGGAACACTTGCTGTTTCTCCCTCACGAAGCCAGAGTACTTCATCAATGTACATTCCAGGTACAAAACGGAGCATTGCACCAATAAGAAAAAGAATAAGTCCACAATGGTTTACATATGGCCCCCATCGAGAAAAACGACCCTTTTCGGCTAAAATATTCCCATTTTCTTCACGGACAGAATAATGTTTCTTCCTTAATTTATCCTTAACATTTTCAAAGTCCTTATCAATATTTTCAACAGTGTTTTTTCCATATACACGTTGTCTTTTTAGGAAGCTTTCATGACGTGTAACCCCCTGTTTTTTTAATGCTTTATACAGTGGTACTACACGGTCTATGCTACAAATAATTAAGGAAATACCAAGCATTGCAATTAGAATCATATACCACCAAGAACCATAAAGGTTGTGGAAACCTAACTGATAATATAATCTTCCAGTGATACCATACTCTTGTTCATAGAAATCTGCTGGATTCATCGCAGGAGGTATGTATAATTCTTGCGGATAAATTGTCCCTAATGCAGAAGCAATTAGAAGCACAACGATGATCCAAATCCCCACTTTTACAGAGGAAAAGAAATTCCATATTTTATCAACGATTGTTTTATTATAAGTTTGAGAGCGCCTTGCACTACCCTCATACCTCATATCAAGCAATGGCTTTTTCTCTTTTTCACCCTGTTTTTCTTCTTCGTTTTGGACAGGTTTACCACAAGCCTCACAAAAAATTGTACCATGTGGATTTACATGCCCACATTCGCATTTAACGTTTTCCATAAAAATAACTCCCTATGGCTTAATTTGCTCCATATAATCTCGTACCATCTTATTTGTCATCTCGCCCGTGATTATTTTCACAACTTCTCCATCTTTATCAATTAATAAAGTTGTTGGCAAGGGGTCAATTCCATAGGCATTTAACAACTGGTTTCCTTTATCGATTACAACAGGAAATGATAAGTCATACTTTTCAATAAAATTATTAACACTAAACTTCGGCTCACCAACATTGATTGCGATGACTTCAATACCTTGATTCTTATATTCCTGATAATGTGTATCAATATATGGGAATTCACGTTGACACGGTTCACACCAAGTACCCCAGAAGTTTAAGAACACACCTTTTTCCCCTCTATACTCCGACAAATGGTGTTCTTTCCCGTTCAAATCTGTTACGACAAAATCTGGTGCCTTATCCCCTACTGCAACTTTTTCCTTACTAGTAAAGAAATTGATATACAATGTATAAACGAGTGCAGCGCCGAGAAGTAATAATATGACGGTCCGCATAACTAATCGTCGCCTTTTCTTGTCCATTGAAATCTCCCTTTATGTTTGTTTTGATGTGTACTTCCTTTGCCATTATAGCACTTATTAATATAGCAACATTGCATACATTTTGAAGGTTATGTGACAATTGAGAACCATTATCGCCAATCAACGTTGCGCTAAATTTCATGAGATTTAAGAGAAAGCTAATTTTCCAAAAAAATTCATGTAATTTAGTCATGCTTTGTCTTATAAAATAGGCGAGTAAAGCTTCTTTGACCTGAACAAATCCATTCCCTACAAACGATTATTTTTCGTACTTGCTAAAGCTCTTAATTGTTTAACTTCATGTGGAAGCAGTTCTCTGAACTCACCAGTAGTTAAGCCGTTTAGTGTAAGGAAGCCAAACTTTTCTCTCTTAAGCTTCATTACTTGATGTCCAATCGCCTCAAACATTCTTTTAACCTGTCTGTTTCTTCCTTCATGAATGCTAATTTCGACAATTGAAGTTTGTTTACGCTTATCCATTGAAATAAGCTTCACTCTAGCAGGAGCCGTCTTACCATCTTCTAGCTTTATTCCTCTTTCTAATTGACGAAGCTTTTCTTTTGCTGGAATACCCTTAAGTTTCGCCACATAAACCTTCTCAATCTCATACTTAGGATGCATTAAAAGATTTGCAAACTCACCGTCATTCGTTAGTAAAAGCAATCCGGACGTATCATAATCGAGTCTTCCAACTGGATAAATACGTTCTTTTGTCTCTGGGAAAAAGTCCGTTACAACTTTTCTACCCTTATCATCACTTACACTAGATATCACAGAACGCGGTTTATAAAATAAAAAATAAACAGGCTCTTCTCTTTCAAGTGGAATGCCGCTTACCTCAATTTTATCGTTTGAGCCTACTTTAATCCCTAGCTCCTTTACAACCTTACCATTCACCTTAACATGTCCGGCAGCAATAAGTTCCTCAGCTTTTCTTCTTGATGCTACACCTGCATGTGCTATTACTTTCTGTAAACGTTCCATCTATGCTCACCCCTTAAACATCTTACTTGTTTCTTTGTGTTTTCACAAGATAAAAACATTCTCTAGTATGCCCAACCCAGAAGTTTCCTAAAAAAAAGAAAAACACGCTATTTTTACGTGTTTTTTAAGAACCAAATATTAAAGTAACTGCTATGATACTTACAATTATTCCTAATAAATCAGCTAGTAGACCAACTTTCAGCGCATCTCCCATTTTTTTAATTCCAACTGCTCCGAAATAGACTGTTAATACATAAAGGGTAGTATCCGTACTTCCTTGCATAATTGATGCAAGTCTACCAATAAAAGAATCCGGACCATATGTAGCAATAAGATCCGTTGTCATACCTAAAGCAGCTGTACCAGACATTGTCCTTATTAAAGCTAGTGGAGCAATTTCTGCTGGGAAGCCAACGAATTCTAGTGCAGGGCGAATTAAATTAATGAAAAAGTCCATTGCGCCTGAAGCTCTAAATATCGAAATTGCAACTAACATTCCAACTAAATACGGGATAATAGAAAAGGCAATTTTTATTCCTTCCTTACCACCCTCTACAAAAGTTTCATAGGTAGGGATTCTTTTTGCAGTTCCGTACAATAGTATGAATCCAATTATGCCAGGTATAAGCCAGAGTGACAAGGTGTTTATCATATTCATTTTTCAACGCCACCCTTCTTCACTCTTCGGTAATAAAAATAACGATCAATCAATATGGCACCTATAGCAGAAATAATAGTTACAACAAGAGTAGGCCCTACTATTTCAGTTGGATTTTCAGAATTATAGGTCATTCTAATTGCAATAACTGTTGTAGGTATGAGGGTTACACTCGCTGTATTAATTGCTAGAAAAGTTATCATTGAGCGGCTTGCTGACGTTTTTCCGCCATTTAGCTCCTTCAACTGCTCCATCGCTTTAATTCCCATGGGTGTTGCGGCATTGCCGAGTCCAAACATATTAGCAATCATATTTGAAAGCATATACCCCATTGCTGGATGTTGGACAGGAACCTCTGGGAATATTCGACTAACGAGAGGGCGGAATAATTTTGAAAGTTTTTCTAATAACCCTGCCTCTTGTGCAATTCTCATAAGTCCTAACCAAAAAACCAGGACACTAATTAGACCGATGCAAATAGTAACTGCTTCGGATGCTCCCTTAAAGATTGCTTCGTTTACCTCACTAATTGTTCCATTCACAATCGCAAAGATAATACCGATAATTGTCATCGCAACCCAAATGATATTAACCATGTCATCTAACCCCTAAAATTACTAGAAAAATACTTTTCAGTGTTTCCCAGAATGTTTCCTTGGACCTTTTCACATTGCCGTTATCAAAATAGATAGGCATCTCTTCAATTGTCTCATCACCAAGGTTCACCGTAATAGTCCCTACAATATCAGGAACTGTTTCTGGTTTACGCCACTCTTTTTCAGGTTCTAACAATGAAATATCGAGTTTAACATTTTTTCTCTCTTCCTCACTAAGAGGGTACATAAAGTCATGATCCACAAATACTTTCCCTTTATAAAAACGATTATCTGTTTGAACATCGCCTTCTTTGATGAGCTTCACTAAATCATACGTTTCAAAAGCTCTGTTAAACATATTCATGTGATCATTCCAGTCATCAGATGCATTAATCGTTACCGCTATTAAATCAATACCATCCTTTGTTGCAGTTGATACCAAGGTCCGTTTTGCACGCTTGGTATAGCCTGTTTTTCCACCTGTGCTATACGGGTAAAGCTTCGTAAGTAACTTGTTTTTATTTCTCCAAACACGATCCCATTTCTCAGTAGGATTAGGTGCACGGTGTACCTTTGTACCGGCAATCTCCCGATATTTTTCGTTCATCATCGCATATCTTGTTAATATGGCCATATCATAAGCAGATGAATAGTGATTCTCGTGGTCATCCAAGCCATGAGGATTTGCAAACTCTGTATTTTGCATACCAATTTCAGCAGCTTTTTGGTTCATCATAAAAACAAAGCCTTCCAAGCTACCACCCACATGCTCGGCGATAGCAACTGCAGAGTCATTTCCAGATCGTAACATCAATCCATAAACTAGATCCTCAAGCTTTATTTGTTCGTTTGGCTTTAAATATAATGAGGAGCCTTCTGTTCGTACAGCTTTATTACTCACCTTTACCATCTCGTCAAGTTTCCCTGATTCAATGGCTAAAATAGCTGTCATGATTTTTGTAATACTTGCGATTCTCATACGTTGATGAGCATTTTTTTCAAACAATATTCTACCAGACTCTTGCTCTATTAAGATCGCACCTTTTGCACTAACAGAAAGCGCGCTCGTTTTTTGAGGAACTAAGCCTAAGAGAACCATAACAGTGATGGTAAGTATAAAAATTCTTCTGCGAATTAATGTCATTCGATCCCCGTCCCTTTTGCTGTTTTGTAAAAGTGTATGCAGAACATGTCCAACTATATGAATAAAATATGTAAAACTAGAAAAACGGAGGGCACCTGGAGTTAGATAGTAAAATAGACACAAAAAAACTGACCAGCACAGGGTCAGCTTAGCAAATAAGTAACTAATACTGTTTCCATTGAAGTTTTGAAGCTTCCTTAAACCGATGTTCAACTTGATTCCAGTTGACGATATTCCACCAATTTTTCACATAATCTGCACGAACGTTTTTATATTGTAGATAATAAGCGTGCTCCCAAACGTCTAATACGAGTAAAGGAATCGTATCCCATTGTGTCATGAACTGATGACGTTCTGCTTGAAGGATTTCTAAGCGTCCTGCCCTTGGCGACCATACTAGAATCGCCCAACCGACTCCTTCGACCTTATTCGCAGCTTCACTGAAATGTCTCTTAAACACCTCAAAACTCCCAAAATCCCTATTAATCTGCCGAAGCAATTCTCGCCCTGGCATTCCTCCACCTTTTGGCTTCATCACTTCCCAAAATATCGTATGCAAATAGTGACCAGAACCATTAAAAGCAGCTTCTCTTTCCCAATGTTTTAATAAATCGTAATCACCTGTGTCGCGTGCTTTTTCCATCATTTTCTCCGCCTTATTTAAACCATCAACATAGCTTTTATGGTGTTTATCATGATGCAGTCTCATGATCTCTTTTGAAATATATGGCTCGAGCGCATCATAGTCATATGGGAGAGGTGGTAATGTATGTTGACCAATACCTACCCTTCTTACCTCTCCAAGCTCATCTTTTGACTGGTCGGTAAATCTTAATCCAGCATTATAAAGTTTCTCCACTTGCTCCTGCAACTCAAGCAAACTAGTAGGTGTTAAATTCTCTTCTATTGAATCTAAGAAAGATGAAAAATTTGATAAACAAGATTGCAGGTCTTCATTCCGTTCATTATCGAATTGACCTTTCAGCTTCAAAAACCATTGTTTCACTTCTTCTACATACTTTTCAGGGGTGCTCATCTTAATCCTCCCTAGGGTTTAATCGTCACTATCGTATGCGTGTAACCCAATTTCGTGACTTTAAGGGAGAAAATGTCTGTTTATGATTCACCACTTTTATCGTTTCTACATACAGATACATATAGAAATCAAGACAAACGCCTAATCAATAAAAATGACTTTCATTTAATTACATGGATATACATTATTAGGAGGTATAACGAATTGAACCATTCTTTTCAAGAGCAAGCTATATTTGAAACCCAATTTTGGATGCAAATTTTAGGTGACCACAGTCGATTTTTACACGATTCATTAGCACCTAGTGAAGAAGCGAAAATTTCCCAAACCAAACAATTTAAAAACAAATTTGACTATTTGTTAAATGCTGCACGTCAGCCTCTCTCTACAGTTCAACTAATTGCTATTATTAAAGAAGGTAGAATTGCAGGAGAACAGCTTCGCATTTTAAAGTTAGATATTATCAAAGAACAATTGGTTGGAAATGTAAAAATTAGCCTTACTCCTTCTTTTATCAATCATATGGTCAACGAATTAGATGAATGGCTTCGGGTATCCAGCTTCCTAGTAGAAGGAAAAAATGTACCACCAACTCATGCGCTTCATCACCACCTCATTTGGCTATTAGATGCTGCAGGTCACGCGGGTGGAATATCTTCAAATGTTGACCGAGTTGAAAAAGAATTACTCAAAAAAAGCGAGAAATTTGTTAAGGAATGGGAGGATTTTTACTTGAAAGCAGTAGAAATGGTTGGATTCTTACGTACCAATCAGTATGAATTTCCTGCCCTTTCCCGTTTTAACAATGATGTAGAATTAGAGATGAAAATTTTCAAAGGGTTTCTTGAAGAGTTAGAGGAGATGCAATTAAATAAAGAAATCCTAGGCGTCCTTACCCCACTAATGGCAGACCATATGGCAAGAGAAGAATGTTATTACTTAATTAAATTAGCCCAATCCGCAAAGGAAATCGATCAACCAAATTGTGATCCCACAAAGCCGCGCGTTCAAGAATAAAGAAAACCCCAATTGCTCGAAAGACTAGCAATTGGGGTCTGTTTTTATGGTTGTAAAAATTCCAGTGGTGATTTTACTTCATAGCTGTTTTTATGATGGAGATGTGTAAAAATTTCTTTCAATCTCTCAAATTGTATCTCTTTAAAATGTTCTTCAAATTGTTTTTGTTCATTGAGGTATACCCGTTTACGGTGACGGTACCCTGGGTTTTTAAGTAAACAAACTAATGCTACGAGATCCTTGAAATAAACTTCATTCGAATCAATTGTAAAAACTGGATCTTCAGCAAAAGGAGTAAATGATGTAAATTGTTCATCAAAATAACGTAAATATAGGACTTGTAAAGTTTTTTCTTCTCCATCTTCAACGAATGTGACTTCAGATTGATTAAAGAAGTCTTCAAAAGTATTTTTTAACGTTTTCTCAAGCTCAAATCCACTACATTTTTTAATTATCACAATTTCACCTCATCAGCCAGCATTTTCCACTTAGATATATCTTCATATTACCATAGTTAACTTATTTAAGGTGAATTAATTTGAATCTTCTATTGTTTCTTGAAATCTTTCAAAAAACAGGTCTGCTTCCTCTTGAACATATTCCTCATCTACTTTTTCAGGAAGTGGAGGTAGTTCTTTTAAAGTTTTTAATCCAAAATACTCTAAAAACTCCTTCGTTGTGCCATACAAAATAGCCCTCCCTGTTCCTTCAACACGTCCAACTTCCTTAATCAATGCCTTTGCCATTAAGGTTTGAATCGGTCTTTCCGTCTTCACTCCACGGATTTCTTCGACTTCTGCACGTGTAATCGGCTGACGATAAGCAATAATTGCTAGTGTTTCTAAGGCAGCCTGTGATAATGAAGAGGATGAAGGTGATTCTACTAGTTTTTTTAGATACACGGCATGTTCCTTTTTTGTTGTGAGTTGGTAGGTTCCAGCTACTTCAACTAGATTAATACCTCTGCCAGCTTGCTGATAATCATTTATTAATTCATTGATGATATCTAGAGCCGTACTCTCATTAATCTCTAAAACAAGTGCCATTTGTTTTAATGTCAAACCCTCATCACCGGCAGCAAAAAGAAGCCCTTCGATAACGGCTTTCCAATCTATTAATTTCATTACATAAAATCCCTTTCCATACTCGATATATAAATCTCTGAAAAATTGTTCTGTTGTTCAATTAACACAGCATTCTTTTTCATTAATTCAAGAAGCGCAAGGAATGTGACAACCATATGATTTTTATCATGGTATGGAAAAAGCTCTGTGAATTTCTTTTTTCCACGATACCCTTTTAATTCATGAATAATCTCTTCCATCCTTTTCTCGATGGGTATTTCTTGCCTTGTGATTCTTGTCGCTAATGGTCTCTGCAGTTTTTTACGTCGCATTAGCTTTTGAAAGGCTCCTAGCATGTCATAGATATTGACATCTAATGAATGATCGATTGTAACATCCTTCGTAAACTCACTTAAGTCACTTGGAGGTTTTGTAAATAACTGAGACCGTTCTTCTTCTAAATGTTTTAAGTCATCAGCAGCATTTTTATATTTGCGGTATTCAATCAAGCGATTCATTAAATCTTCACGTGGGTCTTCTTCAAATTCAAATTCTGAATTTTCGTCAATAAGCTCTTCTTCCTGCTTTGGAAGCAGCATTTTACTTTTAATTGCTAAAAGCGTAGCAGCCATGACAAGATATTCGCTTGCTATATCTAATTGTAATACTTTCATAGCATGTATATAAATTAAGTATTGTTCAGTAATTTCCGCTACTGGTATATCATAAATATCAATTTCTAATCGATTGATTAAATGTAAAAGAAGGTCTAACGGACCTTCAAAGGAGTCTATTTTTACGCTGTAATGTAATTCCTCGCTCATCTCACCAAAAAAACCCTTCATCACAATTTCAATTTAATTATTACGCCTAAGTGTATTTGCACCCAGAATTTTGGCCTACAGGAAGTGTGTCAAAAAGACGTAACCACATGAAGTGGCATTCTTTTTCTTTGAACTTTCTGGCCATAAAGCTTCCATTGAAACTCACATGTCTCCGCCTGAGGCTTTATCATTAACCAGCAGGAACCTCTGCTGATTCAAGTTAATTTTAACACAATAATTAGTATAGAACATAATTTGCATTCAAGCCATATCAGGTTTGTGGATATTTGTTCCAAATTTTTTCAAAAAAAATAGTGTTAATATGGACAATCGCCCACACATGAAGAAGTAAAAACCATACTATAACTGTGTAACCAAGAAAATTAAGGAGGTATTTTACATGGGTGACGGATATAACTTCGGAGGCGGATTTGCCTTAATCGTAGTATTATTTATTCTTTTAATTATTGTTGGTGCAGCTTGGTTCTAAGAAAAACTAAAATTTGACAATAAGGTGTTCGGCATTTTGCTGAGCACCTTATTTAGTCCATGTTATGGATGTGAAAATATGATAAACTACATATACATATTGATAAAGGAGTGTGTTAAGCCACTTGTACCCTCAAGCTTATATTGAATATCTAATTCACTTCCATTGTGACCGGGACTATTTTGAATGTCATGAAATATTAGAGGATCATTGGAAAAAAGACCCTGTTGCAGAAAGAAAGCAATATTGGGTCGGTTTAATTCAAATTGCAGTTTCCCTTTATCATCAACGGCGTGGAAATCATGCAGGTGCTTTACGAATGATGAAAAGTGCATTAACGATATGTAAAGCCCAAAAAACTGCCTTATCTCAGTTAGGCATACAAGTTGATAAGTTGATTGAAATATTACAAAAGAAATATCATGAAGTTGAAATCGGCGCACCCTATGAAAGTATTAACTTACCACTTAATGATCAAGTCCTTATAGAAACTTGTGGTTCCCAAGCTTTACAAATTGGGATACCTTGGGGGACCAAGAGTGACTTATCAAATATAGAATTGATCCATAAACATAGATTACGTGATAGAAGTGAAGTAATTGCTGAGAGACAAAAACAATTCATCAAAAAGCAAAAATTAAGGAACGAAAAATAAGAAGGACAGTCTTAGGACTGTCCTTCTTCGCATTTTTCATTCTCCGAGAAATCACATTTCTCAAAAAAGGCTGCGGTATGTTCATTTGGTCGTAACTCACGTTCTGGAAAATGCTCTTTAAGTGCCTTCACCATCTTTTTCCCAATGCCTTGGTATCGATGGGATGGATTGACACAGATATGTTGAATTTCTACAAGATTCCCGTCATGGATTGTTGTTCCGATAATTCCTACAATATCTTCTTCTTTCCACAAGAATAACTGCTGAGTGTCATCTTCATCATATTGCTTCATCGTTGCTTGCAGGTTCTTTAAGTCCTTTTCAGTCGGCATAAATGAAAGAAGCCCCATTGCGATTTTCTCATAATTCTTTTTATAACGAATTAACATATAAATCCCTCATTATCGAAAAAACTTTCCGAGTAGTATATTTTTTCAAACTGTCTACTACTTTTGGACTAACCTTATCACATTAATTAAGAGTACCATTTTCTATTCTTTTTTTCCATAGTCTTTTTGGAATACCCTTAAATTTAAATTATTACCAATATCTTGTAATTCTATACAAAAACTTATATATTATTCAAAAGAACGGGATAAATTCGCCATTTCAATTGCAGTTACCGCAGAATCCCATCCTTTATTTCCTGCTTTTGTTCCTGCTCTCTCGATTGCTTGTTCAATTGTATCTGTTGTTAAAACACCAAACATAACAGGTTTTCCAGTGGATAATGCAGTTGCAGCCAATCCTTTTGCTACTTCGTTACAAACATAATCATAGTGAGAAGTTGAACCTCTAATTACAGTACCTAACGCAATAACTGCATCATATTTGTTCGATTCAGCCATCTTTTTTGCGATTAACGGAAGTTCAAACGCTCCTGGAACCCATGCTATTTCAACATCTTCATCTGCAACTCCATGTCTTTTCAGTGCATCAAGTGATCCGCTTAGTAGCTTCGCTGTAATAAATTCATTAAAACGTGCAACTACTATCCCTACTCGTAAACCTGTACCAACTAAATGTCCTTCATAAATTTTATTCATCATGATCCTCCTATGTTATAAGTTATTTGTTCTATTTTATTAAAAATGAAGTATATGCCCTAAATTTTCCGTACCTTTTGTTTCATCTATTTGAATGGGAATACGGTCAACAATCTCTAAATTATATCCCTCAAGGCCAGCAATTTTTCTTGGGTTATTCGTTAAGAGTTTCATTTTCTTAATGCCTAGATCTCTAAGGATTTGTGCACCAATCCCATAATCCCTTAATTCCGGTAATCCCCCTAGTTTTTTAGAAATTTCAGCAGAGTCATGTCCTTCTTCTTGGAGTTTATAAGCACGCATTTTATTAATTAAACCAGGTCCTCTACCCTCTTGACGCATATAAAGGAGGATTCCGGAACCCACTTGCTCGATTTGGCGCAATGCTGCATGAAGCTGTGGTCCACATTCGCATTGCTTTGAGCCGAATACATCCCCAGCTATGCATTCCGAATGTACTCTAACTAATATCGGTTCTGTTTCACTAATCTCACCTTTTACAAGTGCAATATGTTCCTTATTATCAATAAGACTGGTGTATCCAATCGCTTTAAAGTCTCCATATTCTGTTGGAATGGTTACTTCAACTTCTCTTTTAACCAATTTTTCTTTACGATTTCGATATCGAATTAAGTCTTCAATCGTAATCATTTTTAAGTTAAATTCATCTGCGATCTTACGTAAATCAGAAACTCTAGCCATTGTTCCGTCTTCTTTGACAATTTCACAAATCACTCCCGCAGGCTCTGCACCTGAAAGCGCGGCTAAGTCAACAGCCGCTTCGGTATGACCGGCTCTTCGAAGTACTCCACCTTCCTTAACAATCAAAGGAAAGACATGACCTGGTCTTTTGAAGTCGGACGCTTTAGACTCCGGATTAAGTAACTCCATTATTGTTGTTGAACGTTCGATTGCACTAATACCAGTTGTAGTTGTTTTATGGTCGATACTCACTGTAAATGCAGTTCCATGTGGATCCGTATTGTGCGCCACCATTGGCTCAAGATTTAGTTTTTTCGCTAAAGTCTCTGTAATGGGAGTACATACGAGTCCACGTCCATGTGTGATCATAAAATTAATAACCTCTGGGGTTGCTTTATCAGCAATCGCGATAAAATCTCCTTCATTTTCACGATCTTCATCATCACATACAATAATTACTTTTCCTTGTTTTAGTTCTGCAAGTGCTTCTTCGATTGGATCAAACATTGAATTCCCCCCTTTTGTTATTTAAAGCCATGTTCTTCTAAAAAGCTTGCTGTAATCTTTGTTTTAGTTGAGTTTCCTTTCGCAAAGGACCTTTGCATAAATTGACTGACATATTTGCCAAGCATGTCACACTCAATGTTTACAATGTCTCCTACTCCTTTTTTTCGCAAAATTGTTTCTGTTAGAGTATGAGGTATGAGCGAGAGAGTAAATGTATTTTTCGTTAGCCCAAAGATCGTCAAACTCGTTCCATCAACGGTTACTGATCCTTTATAAATCATGAACTCGATAAGTTCTTCAGGAATTTCGATTTCATAATACACCGCATTCCCTTTGGGCTCTTTTCGAACAATTTTTCCGATACCATCCACATGTCCTGAAACGATATGTCCTCCAAAACGCCCATTTGCAGACATTGCTCTTTCGAGGTTGACATCATCATTGCGTTGCAAATCACGTAACGAGGTTGATTTAACCGTCTCAGGCATCACATCAACCGTGAATCCATCTGATGTAAATTCGGTCACCGTTAGACAAACCCCATTAACGGAAATACTATCTCCAAGATTCACATCATCAAGTATTTTTCTAGCTTTAATAACCATTTCAACCGAATCCTGTGATCCATTTATCGCCTTAATTTTCCCGATTTCTTCTACAATTCCTGTAAACATTCTTTCACCTACAATACCGGTTCGGCTATGATTTTTACATCTTCTCCAAGCTGTTCGACCGATGTAATTGTTAATTGTAATGAATCATCAATCGATTCAATTCCAGAGCCACCAATTGCCGTTGGTGCTTGCTTGCCACCAAATAGTTTTGGTGCTAAATAAACGATAACCTGGTTAATCGCTTTTTCCTTTAAAAAGCTGCCATTCACTTCAGCTCCACCTTCCACAAAAATTGAGGTGATCCCTTCTTCACCTAACCTTGTTAACATGGTGCTGATAGCTAAATTAGCCTCTTGTAATTGAATAATTCGAACACCTTTTTTTCCAGAAAACTCGTTTATTTTCTCCTGGTTTACTTGGTTGGAAACAATAATCCATGTCTCTGCTTTGCCGTCATTTACAATTTGTGAATCCAGTGGAGTTCGTAATTTTGAATCCAAAATAACACGAATAGGATTTTTCCCCGTACCATTTGGAAGTCTAGTTGTTAAGCTTGGGTTGTCCATAAGTACCGTGTTAACACCAACAAGAATGGCATCATGTATACTACGATATAAATGAACGTCTTGTCTTGCAGCGTCACCTGTTATCCACTTGCTCTCACCAGTAACGGTCGCTATTTTTCCATCAAGAGTGGTAGCAGACTTTAGTGTTATATATGGTCGCTTTTTTTCTAAATAGTGAAAAAAGACTGAGTTTAATGCATCAGCTTGTTCCTTACAAACCCCAACCTCTACTTCAATTCCTGCTGCTTTTAGTTTGGCAATGCCTTTTCCAGCGACGAGTGGATTAGGGTCTGTGGTTGCAACTACAACTCTTTTTACCTTACTTGTTATTAACAAATCTGCACAAGGTGGGGTTTTCCCATGGTGACTGCATGGCTCCAATGTGACATAAGCAGTTGCATTTTGAGCCTTTTCTCCTGCCATCCTAATAGCATGTACCTCTGCATGAGGTTCTCCCGCTTTCAGATGTGCTCCGATTCCTACAACTCGTCCTTCATTTACAATAATTGCACCCACAACAGGGTTTGGAGTGGTTTGTCCGACCCCCGCTTTTGCTACATTTATCGCTAAATTCATATAATCCTGATCTCTCATTTTACTACGCTCCTTTCTTTTATCTTTTACTTATTCGGGAGTTTCTATCTTAGTTACCAAAATAAAAAAGACCTCGGAATACAATCCGGGGTCTGATAGATGTAATCAAGTAACACAATATGTACTTTTGCCCAACACAAATAAGGGTATAATGAGCAAATTTTTTCACATACCTGTACGTACCTAACATCCTTCTCCCATCCAGACTTTAACTGTCGGCCTTGGATTCTCACCAAGTCCACCATTTTAAATAAGAAACCAAAACCTTGTTTCTTATGGCGAAAGGGCCAACCAACATAAAATGCGGCATTAAAATGGGTCACGGGCTTAGAACAAATTGTTCATTACCGTCGGTAAGGAATTTCACCTAACCCCGAAGGAAAATATTTAATTAATAATAATTTTTAGCGATTTAAAACAGTATAACATAAAGTATTATTATTTTGTCGAATTATACGCTTCTGCATTCAAAATTATCACTTATTCATAATATTTAACCAAAATTAGACAATAAACAACCAATAAATGACTCCCCAAGCCAAAGATAATAATAATAGAACAAAAAAAACTGTCCATTTTCCTTTTCCCATGTAGTTTCACCTCAAGCAATATTATAGGACAATAAAAGAAAAAGACACAACAAGTTTCACTTGTTGTGTCAAAAATCTACTTTTTTATTCTTCCCAAACTTTAACTTCTTTCATAATATCGCCTTGTTTAATGCGATAAACAGACTCTAAGCCTTCAATCACCTGACCAAATACTGTATGTACTCCATCTAAATGAGGTTGTGGCTCATGTACGATGAAAAATTGGCTTCCACCAGTATCTTTTCCAGCATGCGCCATTGATAACGCTCCAGCCACATGTTTATGTGGATTTCCTTCAGTTTCACACTTTATAGAATAACCTGGTCCACCAGTTCCGTTTCCGCGTGGGCAACCACCTTGTGCAACAAAGCCTGGAATTACACGATGGAATGTAAGGCCATTGTAGAAACCTTCGTTCGCAAGTTTTTCAAAGTTTGCTACTGTTCCAGGTGCTTCATTTGGATATAACTCAATTACAATTTTTTCTCCATTTTCGAATTCAATGCTTGCTTTTTTCATTTGAAACCTCCGCTCATTTTCTTTCGTCCATATGTATTGAACGAGTTCATTTTACTATAAATGGTTCTAATAATCCAATACGAAAGAGGGGAGATTTCCTAAATACGAGTCAATAAGATATTTATAATTGAGAATAATGTATAATAAGTACGATGGATACCTTGTTTTTCTACAAATAAAGGAGGAACTAGTTTGAAAAATAAACGTATACTCTCATTTTTACTTGTATTTTCACTCATTTTTCCATCACTTAGCTTCGCTGACGCTGTACCTGGAGATGTGATTATTACACTTGGTCAAGACTTAACAGAAACTCAAAAAGAAACAATTTTAAACGAAATGAACGCACCTGAGAACCCACAAATTGTGGTTGTTACAAATGAAGAAGAACACCAATACCTTGGTCAATACATTCCAAAGGCTAGAATTGGCAACAAGGCCTTATCCTCTGCTTCTATTACCATTGGAGAAAAAGGATCTGGATTAGATGTAACGATAACGGAGCATATCACCTTAATTACAGAGGAAATGTATGCAAATGCATTAATTACAGCTGGAGTTAAAGATGCAAAAATCTTTGTAACCGGTCCAGGTAATGTTTCTGGAACCGCTGCACTAACTGGAATTATTAAAGCATATGAAGTTTCCTCTGATAAAGCTATTCCAGAAGAAGTGAAGCAGATTGCAAACGAAGAAATGGTAGAAACAACAAAATTAAGTGAAAAAATTGGAGCGGAAGATGCTGCGGCATTAATGGCAAAAATAAAAGATGAGATTGCAAAAAATGCTCCCAAAAACGATGAGGAACTCAGGACTATTATCGTTAATGCAGCCAATGACTTAGGAATCACACTAACTGATGCTGACATAACAAGATTAATGGAGTTGTTCAATAAGTTATTAGAACTCAATATTGACTGGAATCAAGTTGGAGAACAACTAAATCTAGCTAAAGAAAAGCTAACAAATTTTCTTGAGTCTGAGGAAGGGCAAAGTTTTCTAGATAAACTAAAAGAATTCTTTGTCAATCTCATAGACGCTATTAAAGGTTTGTTTAAATAATTGGCAATAAATAAAAACCCACGAAAATAGTGGGTTTTTTATTTACTGTTTATTCAACTACTTTTGATTTTAATGGAACGTCTAATCTTACAAGATCCTCATAGCTTTCACGTTGAACTACTAACTGTGCTTCTCCATTCTCAACAAACACAACTGCAGGTCTTGGAATACGGTTATAATTATTAGCCATTGCGTATCCGTATGCCCCTGTACAGAACACCGCTAACATATCATCTGAACTTGCTTTTGGTAATGGTAAATCCCAAATTAGCATATCCCCGGATTCACAGCATTTTCCGGCAATCGATACAGTTTCCTCTACTGGATCCTGTACACGATTAGCTAAGACAGCCTCATATTTCGCCTGATATAATGCAGGTCTAATATTATCCGTCATGCCTCCGTCAACAGCAAGGTATTGTCGAATATTTGGAACTTCTTTTCGTGAGCCTACAGAATAGATGGTTGTCCCCGCGTCCCCTACAATCGATCTGCCAGGCTCAATCCAAATTTCTGGTATATCGATGGAAAGGTCATCTGCATGTTTCTTTACTTCCCCAATGATTGCTTCTACGTACTCTGATGGTGGTAGTGGTTTATCTTCTTCGGTGTAGCGAATTCCAAAACCGCCGCCTAAATTTAATACTTTAGGTGTAAAACCGAAGCGATCTTTCCATTCCTTGAGTTTACCAAACATCTTGCCTGCAGCAACCAAAAACCCTGTTGTCTCGAAGATTTGTGAACCAATATGAGAATGAATACCTAATAAATTTAAAGATTCTGACTGAAAAGCAAGCTCTACGGCCTTGTCTGCCTGTCCATTTTCTAGTCCAAATCCAAATTTCGAATCATCCTGACCAGTTGTAATATAATCATGAGTGTGTGCTTCAACTCCAGGTGTTACACGTAATAAAATCTTTACCGTTGTTTTATTTTCAATACAAACTTGCTCTAATAATGAAAGTTCATAAAAGTTGTCAACAACAATACAGCCAATCTTATTTTTTATCGCCATATCTAGTTCTTCATAGCTTTTATTATTTCCATGGAAGTGGATTCGTTCTACTGGGAATCCTGCTTGTAACGCAGTAAATAATTCTCCGCCAGAAACGACATCTAGGGAAAGCCCTTCTTCTTCAGCTAGCTGAAACATCGCAATTGTTGAAAAGGCTTTACTCGCATACGCAACCTGTGCAGGAATACCTAATCGGTTGAATGTTTCAAAGAAACCTCTTGCTCGCTCTCTGATAAGTGCTACGTCATACACATATAAAGGTGTTCCGTATTGTTTTGCTAATTCTACTGTGTCAACGCCACCAATTTCTAAGTGGTTTTTTTCATTTACCTTGCTTGTTCCATGTAGATACATCTAATTCCCCTCGTTTCTGTAAAGTACTCATCAGAGCCTTTTTCGTTAAGCACACTTTCGTGCCACACCATCATTAAAGAAGAAAAGACAGCTGATATAGTCATCAGCTGTCTATCCCTTCTTTAACGCTGTGCTATATGAAAATTAGATTAACACAACGTATAATATGGTGCAACTATTGTTTGAAAGGTTTTTGAGGATGTACAATACTCGGTCTTAGTTTTGCCCCAGGAACTGATGTTCGAATGAAGATTTGTAATAAAGCTTTTGCATTAAATGGTAAAAATGGCCATAAATATGGTGTGTTAAGAGAACGAATATTCGCTAAGAACAAGAAATAGAGTGTACAACCTATGACAAAACCTGGTGTTTTAAATATGGCTACGAGTATTAATAAGAACAATCTTGCTATCTTATTCGCAGCACTTAATTCATAGCTTGGTGTTGCAAATGTTCCAATCGCAGCAATCGCGACATATAGAATAACCTCTGGAACAAACAAGCCAACATCAATTGCAATTTGACCAATTAAAGCAGCTGCAATTAATCCCATTGCGGTAGATAATGGGGTTGGCGTATGTATGGCCGCCATCCTTAAGAATTCAATTCCCATATCAGCGAGAAATATTTGAACTACGATCGGTATATTCGATTTCTCATTTGGACCAATATAATCAATTGCTTTTGGAATCATGTCAGGTTCTAATACTAATAAAAACCAAAGCGGCAAAAGAAAGATTGATGCTAAAATTCCAATAAATCTTGTCCATCTCAACAATGTACCAACGGCGGGAGCTTGGCGATATTCCTCCGCATGCTGCACATGATGAAACATTGTAGTTGGAGTAATAATGACACTTGGAGATGTATCAACCATAATCACAACATGTCCTTCAAGTAAGTGAGTTGCTGCTACATCTGGACGTTCCGTATATCGAACTAATGGATAGGGATTAAAACCTTGATTAACGATAAATTCTTCAATCGTCTTATCTGCCATTGTTAATCCATCGACGTTAATGCTTTTTAGTTCTTTTCGAATAATGTCCACTAAGTCTGGGTTCGCTACATCTTTAATATAAGAGATGCATATATCCGTTTTCGATCTTTCTCCAACTTGCATAATCTCATGGCGAAGTCTCTCATCTCTTATCCTTCTTCTCGTTAATGCACAATTGACAATAATGTTTTCTACATAGCCATCACGTGAACCTCGAATTACTTTTTCAGTATCGGGCTCCTGCGGTGTTCTTCCTGGGTAACTTCTTACATCTACGGCTAATCCAGAGTCTTCCCCTTCGACTAAAATAAGAATGAGCCCTGAAAGTAATTGATCTACTCCCTCGTCTAAGTTCTTAATTGTACTTACCTGTTGATGTACAAGCCGGTTTTCAATTACGTTGAAAGCTTGATTTACGTTCGTTTCTTTATCATTAACATTAACTAGTTCCTTTAAGAGTTGAACGATAAATTGAGTGTCGCAAAGTCCATTTAAATAATAAAGATGAACATCTTTCTTTAAAATTTTTATTTTTCTAACTCCGATATCAAAGCTTCCCGTACCCATGCCTATATGTGTTTTAAAAAAATGATCATTTTTTACTATATCAGGAGAGATTGGAGTTTTAGTTGTCGTTGTTTCCTTTCCGATCGTAACCACTCCTTTCGAGTATTAGATCCACTGCCTTTCTTGTAATTGGGGCACCAATTTTAATATCATCCTTACGTGCCATTTTTCCAATATCTCCAATACCCACAATTATTGGAACATCCAGTTCGTCTAGACAATATACGGTATCTCCGTTTATTCGACCAATGTCAAATTCAGTTAACCCGCTCTTGTCTACACCGTATTCCGTTAGATTACCGTCCCGGTCAATACATATATCAACCTTTGCCCATTCTGTTTGATGCGTTTTCGATGCTACTGCAATAATGCCTAATACTTCAATTTTCGGATGCGTTGCGACAAACTTTAATGCATGCTCGCCAGCACCTTCACCCAAATACCCACTATCATCAAACATCACAAAAACAGGGTCATGGGGGGATTGAAGGATGTATTCCACCATTTCATTTCCTGTTAAGGTGGTTGGATTTCCTTGTGAATTAGAAATACACCGTCCTCCCACCTCTTTTGCAATATATTCTAATGTTTTTTGTGCATATTCATCGCCATCTGTTACTAGAATGACTCTTCTTCTAGTTTCGTCCATATATGCTATCCTTTCGCTCTGAAGATCAATGCAACTAAGAAAGAGAACAATATTGCGGAGGATATACCAGCAGACGTCAATTCAAAGATTCCCATAGCGATTCCTATAAAACCATGATCCTCTGCACTTTGCATGGCACCATGTAAAAGGGAATGACCAAAGCTCGTAATTGGAACAGTTGCACCAGCGCCTGCAAATCTTATTAAATTGTCGTATAAATCAAATCCATCTAAGATTGACCCAAGTACGACAAAAATACTCATTACATGAGCAGGTGTTAATTTTGCAAAATCAAGTAAGAGTTGTCCTACAATACATATTGCTCCTCCGACTAAAAAAGCATATAAATATTCCATATCTTACTCACCACCCTGTACTCTTTCCAAAACAACACCATGTGCGATTGTAGGAATTGTTTCTTTTTGTTGTATCATGGTTGGGCTAAGGAGTGCACCCGTTGCAACAATGAAAACTTTATTTAAATTGCCGCTAATTAATTCTTTGACAATATGTCCATAGGTTACAATTGCTGAACACGCACAACCACTTCCACCCGCAAAAACTTCCTGGTCTGAATGATACAACATAAGCCCACAATCATTATATTTATTACCTAAATCATAGCCTTCTTCTTTAACCATTTCCTTCAAAATAGGGCTTCCTACACCTGATAAGTCACCAGTGACAATCAAATCATATTCATCTTGATTGATATTTAAATCCTTAAAATGTCGAATGATGGTATCTGCAGCAGCTGGTGCCATTGCAGAACCCATATCAAATGGATTTGTTATTCCTAAATCCATGACCCTTCCAATTGTTGCAGATGTAATTCGGATTGGACCTTTCTCTTTACTTACAAGAGCTGTTCCCCCACCGGTAGCTGTAAATGTTGCAGAATCAGGCTTTTGTCCACCATATTCAGTTGGATATCGGAATTGCCTTTCTGCTGTCGCATTATGACTGCTAGTAGATGCTAGTATACGGTTTGCAAATCCGGCATCGACTAATGCTGATCCAACAGCCAGTGTCTCCATAGATGTGGAACAAGCACCAAACATACATATTAGAGGGATTTGGTGGTGTCTCGCTGTATAGTTTGTCGTCACGTTTTGATTTAACAAATCACCTGCTAAAAAGAAATCTATATCATCATTTGTTAAGTTTACTTTTTGCAGACAAGAATCAACAGATTCAACCATTAGTCTTCTTTCAGCTAATTCCCAAGAATCTTCACCACAATGCAAATCATCATATTTTATATCAAAACTAGCGCCTAAAGGACCTTGACCTTCTTTTGGTCCAACCGCCGTACCCGTTGAATTTAAATAGATTTGGTTTTTATATACCCATGTTTGTTTTCCAACTAGCCTCATTAAAGTCCACTCCTTGCAATCATTCAAGAAATTGTGAGCCTAAAGAAGTATCGAATAATCCCCACAATATACGCAGAAACAGCTCCAAATACGATAACACTTCCTGCTAGCTTAAACATATTTGTGGCGATCCCTAATACGATACCTTCACTTTTATATTCCATTGCGGCACTCGTCATCGAATTTGCGAAACCTGTTACAGGAACTGCAGACCCCGCTCCTGCAAACTGACCAAGTTTATCGTATAGACCAAAGCCAGTTAGCAAGGCAGAAATTAATATAAGGGTTGCTACAGTTGGATTTCCAACATCCTTTTCTGAAAAGTGAAAGACCGTCATATAGAAATTTTGGATTCCTTGTCCGACACAGCATATCGCTCCACCTACAAGAAATGCTTTAAGACAATTAATAAAGTATCGTGGCTTTGGCTGGTACTTCTTAATACTATTTTTATAATCGTCTTTGATCTTTTTCTTAGTAGCCACTTTATGTTCACTCCTCGCGTGCAAAATATAAGAATATGTTATTTTACAAAATAGATCCATTGGAACAAGGACCCAACAATTTTTCCGAAAACAATCGCCATGACCAATATTACGATTTTATTTTCAATCCCAATTCTTTTAGCTAATATCGGAAAAACATTCAGTACCTCAGTAAGAGCAGCAGCCAACATACCAACGAATATCCCACTCGCTAATCCCACTGGAAGTACTACCAGATCCCATAAATAAAAGATCTGATCATTTAGAGTAAACCAGCTACCGAATACAGCACCGAGCACTACACCCCATTCATAAAAACGAATGAATTTCATCGTTTTCGTTAATTGTGTAAGCCTTGGGATGATCCCTAATACTGCCAAAAAGGCAACAAAACCTCCACCAACCGCTAGTCCACTTCCTAATCCAAGAAAGATAATAAGAAGGACCTTAATTGTCATCGACGTGCTTCATACTTTCTTTATTTTCTGTAATAATGAGATAGTTATCTAAATCCTGTTGGTAATTAAACATTTCTACTTCAAGTGGACTTGGTTCTTCGTTAAGACGTTTGCGGAAGAAGTGATTAAAAAATAAAATCATCCCTAGACCTAAACCTATTGAATACGGTATTTGGAAAAGCAATGGTTTTAGAACCTCATCACCAGTAATCATAGTATAGATGCGAATATGAACCTCCCTCATCGATACATCTTCATGGAAATTCATCATGGTAAGTGCAGCTCCAACAAATAATAAAAACCAAACGGCCACAAATAGTGCAGGTGTAAACCTTCTTTTCTTTATGGCAATTTCAATGATTGTTTGTGCAGGCCCTACCGTTTGAACATCAATTTGGGGAAATTGTCTTCTAATCTGATCAATCACCTTCATTACATCAATGACAACAATGTTTTTGTCTTTTTTACTTACTTGATGAATGACGATATTTTTAATTTCCTGTGCAACCTTTTCTTCCGCACTAATCTGTACGATTTGTCCTATTTTTATTGTTGCATTGGGTTGTACTAGTACGCGATGGCGCATTCGGAGATAAATTGATTTTTCCATCTCTTTCACACCCTACACATTGTTTTCCTTATATATGTAGTATGTTAAATCTTTATCTTCTAATGCGATTAGACAGCAAACTCCAAGAATTACCACGGCTTAATTAAATGAGAAAAAACAAAAAACCGAATGGATTAAACGTCCATTCGGTCTTTCATTTGCTGCAATATTTTTTTCTCTAGTCGGGATACTTGAACTTGGGATATACCAAGCCTCGTCGCGACTTCGGATTGGGTTTGATCCTTGTAATAGCGGAGGAAAACGATTAGTCTCTCACGCTCGTCTAACTCGCGAATTGCTTCTTTTAAAGCAATCTTATCAAACCATTTTGTTTCATTATTATCTGCTATTTGATCAAGTAATGTAATTGGATCACCATCATTTTCATATACAGTTTCATGTATAGATGAAGGTGCTCGACTTGCCTCTTGTGCTAAAACAACATCTTCGGGAGTAATTTCCAAGTACTCGGCTATCTCTGCAATCGTAGGAACCCTACCAAACTGCTTTGACAATTCATCCTTGGCTTTTCGGATTTTATTTCCGGTCTCCTTTAAGGAACGACTCACCTTTACCGTTCCATCATCTCGTATAAAACGTTGGATTTCACCGATAATCATTGGTACAGCATAGGTTGAAAATTTCACGTCATATGATAAATCAAATTTATCAACTGACTTCAAAAGTCCAATGCAGCCTATTTGAAACAAATCATCTGGTTCATAGCCTCGATTTAAAAACCTTTGTACAACAGACCAAACTAACCTCATATTCTTTTGGACGATTAAATCACGTGCTTCCTGTCGTCCTTCTTGACTGAGTTTGATTAGATTCTTAACTTCATTATCTTTTAAATACGTTTCACTTTTGGTGTTCTTGACCTCCACATCCATTGGCAAGTCTCCTTAATTGCATAACGCTTTACTCTTTGATAAATGCTTTGTTAGCCGTAATGTTGTACCTCTAGCTGAACCTGTTTCTACATCAAACTCATCCATGAAATTTTCCATGATTGTAAAGCCCATACCCGAGCGTTCGAGTTCTGGCTTTGTTGTAAACAATGGCTGCCTTGCTTCCTCGAGATTATTAATTCCAATTCCTTCATCTCTTATGGTGATATATACAGTACTGTCTTCAATTTTGCATGAAATATAAACAATCCCGCTTGGGTCACTTTCATATCCATGAATAATTGAGTTTGTTACGGCCTCAGACACAACTGTCTTAATTTCTGTGAGTTCGTCTAAGGTTGGATCGAGTTGTGTAATAAATGCTGCTACTGCAACACGAGCAAATGATTCGTTTTGGCTTAGTGCAGAAAACTGAAGGTGCATTTCGTTTTTCATTACGCCACCCCCAATGACTGAAGCGCAAACGACTCACTACGCTCTAATCGAATGATTTTGAAAAGTCCTGACATTTCAAATAAACGTTCGACCTGCGGAGAAATTGAACAAACAACCATTTCTCCACCTAAATTTTTTATTTGTTTGTATCTTCCTAAAATGACACCTAATCCTGAGCTATCCATAAAAGTAAGCTTTTCAAGATTCAATAAGATGTGATTAATTTGATTACTTTCAATCGTATCTGTCACCTTTAATCGTAATTCTTCAGCTGTATGATGGTCTAGCTCACCTGTAAGCCGAATACATAACACATTGTGTTTTACCTCAAGTTCAATACCAAGACTCACTTTACAATGCCTCCTTAAAATCGTATAGTGAGTCTTTTCGCTATTTACATGGTAGAATCCTTCTAGATGACAAAACTAGTGTTCATTCGGCAAAAAAAGTAGGTATTTATTAAAAGAAAAGGATTCCTTATGGAGTTCTATTAAACGACCCCATTGTACGCTTAAATAATTTCCACCAACTAGCAGCATCAATATCTTTGTCCGCAACAAGAGGGCTTTCACTTAATACTTTTCCATCTTTTTTAATTACCAATTTTCCAATATCGTCACCTTTTTTAATCGGCGCATTTAGCTTTTCAGCGACAACCACTTCTTTTTGTACATCATCAACTTTTTCACCTTTTTTCGTTAATAGTGAAATTGGTTCTGACGTAACAAGCTTTATCCTTTTTTCACTACCCTTACTTACCTTTGCTTCAGCAACTTCCTGATTGCGTTCATATAAAGGATGTGTCTTGTACTGACTAAATCCAAAATCAAGCATTTTTGTTACTTGTGCATTACGATCTTTTGGTGTTGGGGCTCCAAAGATAACCGAGATCAGACGCATATTTTCCTTTTCGGCAGTAGCTGTTAAGCAATATTTTGCCTCTGTTGTAAAGCCAGTTTTTAAGCCATCCACACCTGGATAGAATCGGACAAGGCGATTGGTATTAACTAGCCAAAACTTATTTTCAGTGTTTTGACGTAAATAATCCTCGTATTGACCCGTGAATTTAGTAATATCCTCGTATTTTAGCAATTCCTTTGCCATGATTGCCATGTCGTGGGCAGAGCTATAATGATTTTCCGCAGGAAGGCCAGTTGGATTTTGAAATAAAGTATTTTTAAGGCCTAATTCCTCCACTTTTTTATTCATCATTTCAACGAAAGCTTCTTCAGAGCCTGCTATCTTTTCTGCCATGGCTACTGATGCATCATTTCCTGAACCGATTGCAATTCCTTTTAACATTTCTTCAACCGTCATTTCTTCGCCTGGCTCAAGGAAGATTTGTGATCCACCCATAGATGCGGCGTGTTCACTTGTTCTAACTTTCTCAGAATAGGTGATACTACCTTTATCAAGAGCTTCCATGATTAACAGCATTGTCATGATTTTTGTCATGCTCGCAGGGGAAAGCTTTTCATCACTATTTTTCTCGTAAAGTACCTTCCCTGTATCACGTTCAATAAGAATTGCAGATTTTGCATTATTCGCTAAATCAACAGTTGATTCCTGTGCGGAAGCGAAAGGGCTAAAAGTAAAAATTATCAGTGTTGAAATTAACAGACTAAATACGCGTTTCATCTCCAAACCCTCCATTCTTTATACCTTCCCATTTTTTCCAAGAAATTAAAAAATATACAAAAAATAAAAAAGAGGCTGGGACAAAACCCTCCTCTGAACTGAAAAAGCCTGTGAATTTTTACTATGAGTAAAATTTCACAGGCTTTGATTATTTTTAAATAAAAAATAAGGACATTCTTTGTTAAAATTAAGTTACCACACAAAATCCAAACAGAAAGAAGTGTCCTTATGTTT